>NZ_JBVPQK010000077.1:0-10662 GCF_058197115.1 Bifidobacterium sp. POST2/T3 (B1) | reverse complement strand
CAGGGGTCGAAGTCCATGGTGCCGGCCAGGGCGTAGGCCACCACCAGGGGCGGCGAGGCCAGGTAGTTCATCTTCACGTCCGGGCTGATGCGCCCCTCGAAGTTCCTGTTGCCCGAGAGCACGGCCGTCACCGTCAGATCGTGGTCGACAATGGCCTGGTGGATGGCCGAGTCCAGGGGGCCGGAGTTGCCGATGCAGGTGGTGCAGCCGTAGCCGACCAGCTCGAAGCCCAGGGCGTCCAGGTCCTCGCTCAGGCCGGTCCGGTTCAGATAGTCCGTCACCACCTGGGAGCCAGGAGCCAATGAGGTCTTGACCCAGGGCTTGGGCTTGAGGCCGCGGGCGCGTGCCAGGCGGGCCAGAAGACCAGCAGCCACCATGACCGAGGGGTTGGAGGTGTTGGTGCATGAGGTGATAGCCGCAATGACCACATCCCCGTCCCGCAGGCTGAACTCGCTGCCGTCGGCCTTCCTGACCGGCACGGCCTGGCTGTCTGCGTCCCTGCCTTGGTCGCTGTAATCCTTCAGGTCCCGATGGAAGGTCTGCTGGGCCTGGTCCAGCAGGATGCGGTCCTGGGGCCGCCGGGGGCCGGCGATGGATGGCCGCACCGTAGACAGGTCCAGCTCCAGCACCTGGGAATACTCGGGCTCGGGGCAGTCGGCATCCTCCGGGTCCATCCACAAGCCGTTGGCCTTGGCATAGGCCTCCACCAGGCGCACATGCTCGTCGCTGCGGCCAGTCAGACGCAGGTAGTCCAGGGTGATTCGGTCGATGGGGAAGATGGCGCAGGTGGATCCGAACTCGGGGCTCATGTTGCCCAGGGTGGCCCGGTTGGCCAGCGGGACCTGGGCCAGGCCCTTGCCGTGGAACTCCACGAACCGACCGACCACGCCCACCTCGCGCAGCATCTGGGTCACGGTCAACACCACGTCGGTGGCGGTGACCCCCTCGGGAATGGATCCTGTCAGCTTGAAGCCCAAGACCTGGGGCACCAGCATGGAAATTGGCTGGCCCAGCATGGCCGCCTCGGCCTCGATACCGCCCACGCCCCACCCCAGCACGCCCAGGCCGTTGACCATGGTGGTGTGGGAGTCGGTGCCCACGCAGGAGTCCGGATAGACCAGGGCCGGCCCCTCCCCCTGGGTCCTGTCCCTGCGCATGACCACCTGGGCCAGATACTCCAGGTTGACCTGGTGGATGATGCCGGTGCCCGGGGGCACCACGCGGAAGTTTTGGAAGGCCTGCTGGCTCCAGCGCAGGAAGCGGTAGCGCTCACTGTTGCGCTGGTATTCCATGTCCATGTTGTGTTCCAGGGCGCCGGGCACGCCCGAGCTGTCCACCTGGACGGAGTGGTCGATGACCATCTGCGCGGGGATGAGCGGGTTGACCAGGGAGGGATCGTCGCCCAGGGCCTTGACGGCATCACGCATAGTGGCCAGGTCGACCATGCAGGGCACGCCGGTGAAGTCCTGCATGAGCACCCGGGCGGGGCTGAACTGGATCTCCCTGTCGGGCTGGGCCTTGGGGTCCCAGTCCAGAAGTTGATCCAGCTGGTCGCGGGTCACCGTGGTTCCGTTCTGGTGCCGCAACAGGTTCTCGGCCAGGATGCGCAGGCTGTAGGGCAGGTGGTCGATCCCCGGCAAATCGCTGATCCGGTAGTATTCGAACTCCTCAGAGCCCACCTTGAGCTTGGAACGACCGGCATCTTGTGCGGATTCTGACATGCACAACCCCTTCCTTGAACGCTCAGGCATTAGTCCTTGCGCCCATGTGGACCGGCGGCGGGAGAGCCCCAAACCGTCAGCGACGCTTATCTGTGCTTTTGAGGTTCATTCTTAGCGCCCATGTGTTACCTGCCGGATGTAACGTGCGCATGCTGGATAGCCCAGGACGGCCAGGACCATGAGCAGAGCACCAACTAGGGCGAAGGCCACGGTGGCGGCCAGGGCAGGACCGGTGGGCAGACTGATGGCGAAGAACTGCGCCACTATGGGAATCAGGGCTCCGATCACTCCGACTGCGGCGAAGAAGAGGACCAGCAGGCCCCTCCAAGAGCGCAGAGGTCGGGCCACCTGGGTCAGGACTAGCACGCCCATGCAGAAGAGAATGATGGCGCAGACGGACCGCCAGCGTCCCAGATCCCCAGGCCGAGCCAGGTTCAGGTCCAACAGACCGGGCAGGCTCCAGGCCGCCGCCAGCACAATGAAAGCCGTGGCGATGCCCGAGGGCAGGGCGAAGGTAACCACCCGCTTGAGGAAGCCGGGCCGGTAGCGCCTGGTGTTGTGGGCCAGCGCCAGGAAGAAGGCCGGTGTGCCGATGGTCAGGGCGCCGATGTAGGTGATGTGCCGTGGCAGGTAGGGGAAGGGGATGCCGGTCAGGACCACGCCCAGGGAGATCAGGGCCGAGTAGACGGTCTTGACCAGGAAGAGGCCGGCCACACGCTCCATGTTGGCCATGACTTGCCTACCCCGGGCCACCACGTCAGGCAGATGGGAGAAGCGCGAATCCACCAGGACCAGCTGGGCCACGGCCTTAGTGGCGGCCGCAGCATTGCCCATGGCGATGCCCAGATCCGCCTCCTTGAGGGCCAGGGAGTCGTTGACCCCGTCGCCGGTCATAGCCACTGTGTGACCCTTCAGGTGCAGGGCCTGGACGATGGCCTTCTTCTGGTCGGGCAGAACCCGGCCCAGCACGTCCACGTCCTCCAGGACCTCGGCCAGAGCTGCCGTGTCTTCGGGCAGCTGACGGGCATCCATGGCCCGGGGTGCCCGGTCGCCGGTCAGACCCACCTTGCTGGCGATGGCCGCCACCGTGGCCGGGTTGTCGCCCGAAATGACCCGGCAGCGCACGCCCTGTTGACGGAACCATGCCAGGGTCTCGGCAGCGTCGTCGCGGATGTGCTCAGAGCAGGTGATCAGGGCCAGGGGCTTCAGGTTCCCGGGCAGATCGGGACTGCTGGTGAAGTAGTCAGACTGGTCGGTGCTCGGATACCCATTGGGGGCGGCCAGCATCAGCACCCGGTAGCCGCGGTCGGCTAGGTCGGCCACTTGCTGATCCACCTGGGGCCATCTACCCGCCTGGGATGCCAGGAGCACCTCCGGGGCGCCGAAGTACCAGATCCGCCCGGACTGATCGGCCACGGCGCTCCACTTGCGGGCCGAGGAAAAGGGCAGGCGGCTGACGGCTCTGCCGGGGTGCGGATCATCCATCCCCTTGAGGATGGCACGGCCGGTGGCGTTGGGGCTCTCCTCTGCGCAGACGTCCACCAGGGCCTGCCGGAGCTGCTGTGCCGGCAGATCCTCGGCCAGCTGGTGCAGGTCGTCATAGACGATGCCCCCGTCGGTGATGGTGCCGGTCTTGTCCAGATTCAGGGCATCCACCCTGGCCAGGGTCTCCACGGACTCCATCTGCTGGACCAGGGTCTGATCCCGGGCCAGGCGGATGGCGGCCAGGGCGAAGTTCAGGGAGGTCAAGAGGACCAAACCCTCGGGGATCATGCCCACAACACCGGCCACGGCAGACACCACAGCCTGCCGCCAGGCTCCCGTGGCCAGCGCCGTCTGGAAGCCGCCCACGGTCCGCATCTGGGTGAAGATGAGCAGCAGACAGAGGGGAATGACCACTACCGTCATGACCTTGAGGATGGTGTTGATGCCCTCGTTCAGGTCAGAGCGAACCTTCTTGTAGACCTTGGCCTTGGCCGTCAGCGTGGCGGCGTAGGAGTCGGCGCCCACGGCGGTCACCTGGGCCAGAGCCATGCCCGAGACGGCTGTGGAACCCGAGTAGACCTGGTCGCCCGGCTTGTGCTTGACTGTGCGCGACTCACCGGTCAGCATGGACTCGTCCAGCTCCAGACCGTAGGTGTCGATGATCTGCGCGTCTGCGGGCACCTGGTCCCCGGAGCGGATCCAGAGCAGGTCCCCCTTGACGATGGCATCGTGGGGCACGGTCAGGTTGCGCCCATCCCTGCGCACCGTGTAATCGGAGGCCACCAGGATGGACAGCCCGTCCAGGGTGTGCTTGGCCTTGAGCTCAGTGGCCACGCCAATGCCGGTGTTGATGATGATGATCAGGCCAAAGACCGCGTCCTTCCACTGCCCGGTCAGCAGGACCACCACCATGGCGGTCAGGATGATCCCGTTGAAGAGGGTGAAGACGTTGTCACGGATAATCTGGCCCAGGCTGCGCGAGGTTTGGTCCTGGGAGACGTTGACCAGACCCTGGGCCTTCAGCTGCTCCACCTCCTGCGAGCTTAGCCCCGGCCGGTCAGTGTCAGGAAAGCCTGTGCCCACTGTCGGCTCTTGCTCACTGCCTGTGCTCATCCTCGGCCCCCTCTCGGTCGGCGCTCAGGCGCACGGCCATGATCCTTGCATGCGGTCCGTCGTCCACAATGGTCTGCAGGGCGTCTGCCAGCAAGGGCGCGTGCGGATGCCCAGCAGAATCCACCGGATGGACCGTAGCCGCATAGTAGAGCCTACCTGGGTCAGGGGTCCAAGCCTTGGCGCTTTGAGCGAACTCCACCACAGGGATACCCGCCTTTCGGGCCGCCTTCAGAGCCGAGCTCCAGTCGCCAGCTCCAGGTTGGCGAATCAGAATCAGACTCACCCCGCGGTTGACGGCATCCTGCACCCCATCCTGCTGATCGCTAGTGGACTGCGCTGAGGAGAAATAGCCCTTTATACGCTCCGCCTTCAGCGATGCCAGGATGCGGCTGTCAAGACCGGCATCTGGGTCCTTGTCACCTGTCTGCGGGCAGCCAATCAAAGCCACTAGTATGTCGGAGCGATCGACACCGTCATGGGGCACGGTGCCATCATTCCAGGAGTCGCCCACGGCCCTGTCCTTTGGGGCACAGCCGGTCAGCATGGACAGGCCTACCAACAGAGCGACCACAATCAACAGACCGCAGAGCCGCCTGACCACTGCCAAGACCCGCCCGGCGCGGTTCAAGTCAGCGCCGCCTTCCCGCCGTGCGGGTGAAGACCGCCACCGTCTCCACGTGGTGGGTCATCGGGTAGATGTCAAAGGCCTCAAGATGCTTGGGACTATAGCCTAGGGAAATCAGGGTGGACGTATCCCTAGCCAGGCTGGTCGGATCGCAGGCCACATAGATGATGGTCCCAGCCCCGCTGGCGGCCAGCAGTCGACAGACCGCAGCCTTGGCACCGGCTCTAGGAGGATCAAGTAGGATCAGGTCGGGATGGCCCAGTCCCTTGGGCGGACCTCCAGTCAAAACCTTGGCCACATCACCTCGACGCAGGACCACTCGGTCCAGTCCAGCCCGTTTCACATTGTTTTTCGCACTGGCAATGGCTCCGGCGGAACCCTCCACAGCCAGGAGCCGGGCTCGTCCGTCCGCCAGGGAAGCCAGGGGCAGGGTGAAGAGACCTGATCCGCAGTAAAGATCCCAGATGACCGGCTCAGCGACCCCAGCCAGGGCCCTCTTAGCCTGGTCCGATACCGCCCTGGCCAGCACGACTGGAGCCTGACGGTGAACCTGCCAGAATCCGTCAGCCTGGACCCGGTACTCAGGTCCCGTCCCTGCCTCCAACCGCTCTGTTAGCAGGCGGCTCCCCTGGCGCAGACGGCCATTGACCAGTAGGGCGTAGTTGTCGCCAATCGGTCCCCCGTCGCGCGGCTGGGGCGCAGCCAGACGTATACGGGCTCCTGCGGGCAGGCCGCCTTCCCAGATACCCAGGTCCTCGGCCAGCTTCAGCAACTCCTGCGTAGCAAGGGGCATGGTCTGAATCGGTAGACGGTCATGCGAACCCCGCCGACGCATGGAGGGACGGCCCTGTTCGTCGGCCACCAGCTCGATTCGGGTCCTCCAGTGTAGACCGCCCAACTCTTCATCGCCTGGAACCCGAGCCACAGGCACCTGGACATCCACCCCACCCAGCCGGGCCATCTGCTGGCCGATCAAATCGGCCTTCCAAGCCAGCTGACCGGGAAGGCTCACGTGAATCAAATCGGCGCCGCCCAGTCCTCCTCCCCAGGCCAGCGGTCCAGCCAGGGGCCAGACTGGCTCACGGCGGTCAGGACTGGCCTCCAGCACTTGAGTGATCTCGCCTGTGGCGAATCTACCGGCTCGGCCGTGAGGCTCGTCCAAAAGAACCTCCACCAGCTCCCCAGGCAGGGCAAAGCGGACGAAGACCACCCGGCCGTCCTCCAAGTGGCTCACGCAACGGCCCTGGTCGGCATAGCGTTCGATGCGCAGACGAACCCTGGTTTCAGTCATGATCGGCATGGACCTCCTGGTCGACCTGGCGACGATGATAAGGGCCTCCGATCAGCAGCCAGCTGATCCAGATGCCCAGAGCAAACAGGGGCAGGCCCAGGATCAAACGCGCTGCGCCGAGGAACCCGACGGAGCCGGCCATGTAGAGCGGCAACTGAACCAGCAGACGAAGCGCAAAAACGGCGATCCAGACCAAGGTGGCCTGGGTATAGGCCCGAATCAGATCAGGTTCGCCCCGCCAGGAGGCCAGCCATTGCTTCCAGCCTGAGACGACGGGTCGGCGCAAATACTCCACCAGCAGGCCTATGCCGGGCATCCGTGCCAGCAGTGAGGCGGCCAAAACGATAATCCAGAATCCGTTGGTCAGGAATCCTGGCAGGTAATAGTTGCGGGCATCCCGGGTCAACCATGCAGCCACCAAGCAGATGCCCACCGAGAGCAAACCGGTCAGAGCTCCCAGAAAAGACTGCCGCTGGACCAGACGAATCAAGAGTTGCAACAGGGCCAGGGCTGCTGAAACCGCAACGGTCAGACCCAGACGGCCGGTCACCAGGAAGAAAAGCAGAAATACCAGTCCTGGCAGCAAGGACTCGACGATCCCCCGCCATCCGCCGATGGCCTCCATGACGGAGAAATCGTCGTCGGCCAGCGCTGCCAGCCCGGAATGCTTCTGCTTCACAGCCTTAGCGAACCTCCGAGAACATGGGTCCGCGAGACAGTGTGGTCTTCACCTCGGTCTGCTGGTCCGAGTCGAAGGGCCCCTCCGGCTTGCCAGGGATCTGCGCGCTCTCATCGTCCTTGGACTCCGAGTCTTCAGCTTCCCCGCGGCGCTGATTGGGGGTGATGGGCGCATGCATGGGAACCAGGTCACGAGGGGCCAGAGGCTCATCGCCACGGACCACCACCAGGTCGGCCAGGTAACCGTCAAGAACATCCTTCTCCTTGCCGCCCTTGGCTGCCGGGCCGGAGAAGATGCCACGCAGCATCCAACGGGGTCCGTCGATGCCCACCACCCGAGTCAGCAGGTTCTTGCCCTTGACCTTGACAGGCAGGGTCAGCTCCTTGCCAAAGACGCCGTCCACCTCCTTGCAGGAGGGGTTGGCCTTTAGCAGGTCGGCCCGAACCTCGTCCCACAGGCCTAGGGACTTGGGGGCAGCGAAGGGCTCCAACTCCAGACTGGAAGACTTATAGGTGATGGTGGCTCCCAGCACGTCGCCGGTCTGCGAGTTGGCCTTGAGCCTCAGCTCGCTGCCCTGCAGGAAGGGAAGCATCAGGGCGCCGATGTCCAGATACTCATCGGTATCGGGGGCCTCGGGATCCATGCTGTCCCAAGGGCCTTGGCCGCTCTGCTCGGCTTCGTCCTGCTCCGCAGCCGTCTCGTCACGATCCGTCTCTGACGTCAGATCAGATTGCTCAGTGGATTCCTCAGCGTCCTTGGACTTGTCGAGCTCCTTAGACTTATCCTCCTGATCCTTGACGTCCTCCTCGGCCTGCCTCTTGGCGCGTTTCCTGCCGAAACCGAACAATCCCATGATGCCTCATTTCCTTGTGAGTCTGTGCAAAGGATACCTAGTCGAGACCCAAGCGCAGCTTACCGCCTGGGATCGCGTCCAGCAGATCCTTGGTGTACTGGCGCTGCGGATGGTCGAAGACCTCGTCGGTGGTGGCGTGCTCCACCAGCCGGCCGTGCTGCATGACCACCACCTCGTCGGCGATCTGCCTGACCACGGCCAGATCGTGGGTGATGAACAGGTAGCTCAGACCTTGCTCGGCCTGAAGGTCGTTGAGCAGCCGCAGCACCTGGTCCTGGACCAGCACGTCCAAGGCGGAGACGGCCTCGTCGCAGATGATCACATCCGGATTCAGGGCCATGGCCCGAGCGATGGCTATGCGCTGACGCTGACCGCCGGAAAGCTCGTTGGGATAGCGCCCCATGACCGACTCGGGCATCTCCACCATGTTCAGCAGCTCCTTGACCCGCTTCTGCCTGGACTTGGCGTTGCCGATCTTGTGGATGCGCAGGGGCTCCTCAATGGATCGGTAGATGGAGTACATGGGGTCCAGGGAGCCGTAAGGGTTCTGGAAGACCGGCTGCACGTGCCGCCGAAACTCCAAGAGCTGACGGCTGCCGAAGTCGGCGATGTCCTGGCCCTCGTAGGTCACCCGGCCCGAGGTGGGCTTGAGCAGGTGCAGCACCATGTTGGCCACGGTGGACTTGCCCGAGCCGGACTCCCCTACGATGGCCAGGGTGGTTCCCCGCTTGACCGAGAAGGAGACGTCGTCCACTGCCTTGAACATCTCCTTACGACGCGGCAGCCTGAACTCGCGGGTCAAGTGCTCCACAGTGATGACGTGCTCGCTGCGCTCCAGGGTGCTCTCGCCCTTGACATGATGCTCCAGCAACCCCTCGGCATCCTGACCACGTTGCTTGGCGGATATGATGCGCTGGGAGGCCAGCGAGGGCGCAGCCTGGACAAGCCGCTTGGTGTAAGGGTGCTGGGGGTGTTGCAGGACCTCCAGGCTAGGCCCTGACTCCACCACCTGACCCCGGTACATGACCACGATGTGCTGGGCGCGTTCGGCTGCCAGACCCAGGTCGTGGGTGATGAAGAGCACCGCGGTGCCCAGGGATTCGGTCAGGCTGCGCAGGTGGTCCAGAATCCTCTTCTGGACCGTCACATCCAGGGCGCTGGTGGGCTCATCCGCAATCAGCAGGTCAGGGCGGGAAGCCAGGCCGATAGCGATCAGGGCGCGCTGGCGCATGCCGCCGGAGAACTCATGCGGATACTGCCGTGCCCTGGTTGCGGCCTCGGGCAACCCGGCCTCCGACAGCAGACCGGCAATACGGTCATCCATATCCGATCCGGTCACATGCTCCTTGGCCAGCGTCCAGGCTTTGTCGTCATTCACACCGGCGTCGATCAGGGACTTGGCCACACCCCATCGGGTCTCGGAACCCACATCCCACTCGGCCTTCATGGCCTCCATGGTCTTGTCCACGTCGGCAACCCCGGCGTCGCTCAGGGCCTGGCGAGCGGCCTCGAGCAGACCAGGCAGGTCCTTGGAGGAGATGAAGAGCTCGTCGTCAGACTTCTTTACTTTCACCTCTTCGTCGCTAGCCAGAGCCTTGGCCAGCCGGGAGCGCTTCTCCCGGGAGACATCCATGTGGTTGGCGGTCAGCGCCTCCTTGACTTGGGAACCGATGCGCCAGACCGGGTTCAGATTGCTCATGGGGTCCTGCGGGACCAGGCCTACCTGGGAGCCGCGTAGTGCCTCGTAGTCCTTGCGGTCCAAGCCCACCAGCTCGCGACCCTTGAGTCGGATACTGCCGCCGGTCACTTTGCCGGTGCCAGGCAGAAGACCAAGCACAGCCATGGCCGAGGTGGACTTGCCCGAGCCGGACTCCCCCACGATGGCCACCCACTGACCGGGGTAGACGTTGAAGGAGGCGTCACGAACTGCGTGAACAGTGCGCCCATCGGCGGTGAAGTCCACCTGCAGGTCCCTCACGTCGAGCAGAGGCTGCTGCTGATTGGTGGTCATGTTCTTGTCTGCTTCAGTCATGCTTCCTCCACTCAGGCCGTTCTGCTCTTGGGATCCAACGCATCCTTGACCGCGTCACCCATCATGATGAAGGCCAACACAGTGATGGCCAGGGCTGCGGAGGGATAGAAGAGGACCGAGGGATTGGTGGTCAGGAGGCTCTGGGCCGTCGAGATATCCCCTCCCCAGGAGACCACGGTGGAGGGTAGGCCGATGCCCAGGAAGCTCAGAGTGGCCTCAGAGACGATGTAGCTACCCAGCGACATGGTAGCCATGACAATGACCGGGGCCAGTGAGTTGGGCAGGATATGCCGGAAGAGGTTGCGCAAGGGCGTGGAGCCCAGGGCTGTGGAAGCAGTGTTGAACTCCAGGTTCTTGGCCTCCAAGACGGCGCTTCGGGTGATACGTGCCATGTTGACCCAGCCGAAGAGGGTCAGGGTCAGGATGATCTTCCACAGTGATGTGGAGGTACGGAACATCTGCAGGAGCACTATGGCACCCAGGATCATGGGGATCGCGAAGAAGATGTCAGTGATGCGGCTGAGCACTGCGTCAACCCAGCCCCCGAAGAATCCGGCGATTGCGCCGATGAGTCCGCCGAAGACGGTGACCAGGATGGTGGTCATGATGCCGATGGCCACCGAGGTCCGTGCACCGTGGATGACGCGGCTGTAGACGTCGCAGCCCTGCAGGTCGAAACCGAAGGGATGTCCCGGTCGGCCTGGCTCCACGGAGTTGGACAGGTTGCAGGCCATGGGGTCCTGCTTGGCGAAGAGGTTGGGGAAGAGGGCCACCAGGATGACCACAATCGCCAGGATTGCAGAGATGATGAAGAGCGGGTTGCGCCTCAGGGTCTTCCAGGCGTCGGCCCACATACTGGTGGG
>NZ_JBVPQK010000076.1:0-10666 GCF_058197115.1 Bifidobacterium sp. POST2/T3 (B1) | reverse complement strand
CCCACCAGTATGTGGGCCGACGCCTGGAAGACCCTGAGGCGCAACCCGCTCTTCATCATCTCTGCAATCCTGGCGATCGTGGTCATCCTGGTGGCCCTCTTCCCCAACCTCTTCGCCAAGCAGGACCCCATGGCCTGCAATCTTTCCAATTCTCTGGAGCCGGGCCGGCCGGGACATCCCTTTGGCTTCGACCTGCAGGGCTGCGATGTCTACAGCCGCGTCATCCACGGGGCTCGAACTTCGGTGGCCATCGGCATCATGACCACCATTCTGGTCACCGTCTTCGGCGGGCTCATCGGCGCAATTGCTGGATTCTTCGGGGGCTGGGTTGACGCAGTGCTCAGCCGCATCACCGACATCTTCTTCGCCATCCCCATGATTCTGGGCGCCATCGTGCTCCTGCAGATGTTCCGTACCTCCACCTCACTGTGGAAGATCATCCTGACCCTGACACTCTTCGGCTGGGTCAACATGGCGCGCATCACCCGCAGTGCCGTCCTGGAGGCTAAGAACCTGGAGTTCAACACCGCTTCCACGGCCCTGGGCTCCACGCCCTTGCGCAACCTCTTCCGGCACATCATGCCCAACTCACTGGCCCCGGTCATCGTCATGGCCACCATGTCGCTGGGCAGCTACATCGTCTCGGAGGCTACCCTGAGCTTCCTGGGCATCGGCCTGCCCTCCACCGTGGTCTCCTGGGGCGGGGACATCTCAACGGCCCAGAGCCTGCTGACCACCAATCCCTCGGTCCTCTTCTATCCCTCCGCAGCCCTGGCCATCACTGTGCTGGCCTTCATCATGATGGGTGACGCGGTCAAGGATGCATTGGATCCCAAGAGCAGAACGGCCTGAGTGGAGGAAGCATGACTGAAGTAGACAAGAACATGACTACCAATCAGGAAAATCAGCCCCTGCTCGACGTACGGGACCTGCAGGTGGACTTCACCGCCGATGGGCGCACCGTTCATGCAGTTCGCGACGCCTCCTTTAACGTCTATCCCGGCCAGTGGGTGGCGATCGTGGGGGAGTCCGGCTCGGGCAAGTCCACCTCGGCCATGGCTGTGCTGGGTCTTCTGCCCGGTACTGGCAAGGTGACCGGGGGTAGCATCCGGCTTAAGGGCCGCGAGCTGGTGGGCCTGGACCGCAAGGACTACGAGGCGCTGCGCGGTTCCCAGGTGGGCCTGGTTCCGCAGGACCCCATGAGCAATCTGAACCCGGTCTGGCGCATCGGCTCCCAGGTCAAGGAAGCGCTGACCGCCAACCATATGGATGTCTCACGGGAGAAGCGCTCCCGGTTGGCAAAGGCCCTGGTTGGCGACGAAGAGGTGAAGGTAAAGAAGTCTGACGACGAGCTCTTCATCTCCTCCAAGGACCTGCCCGGTCTGCTCGAGGCTGCTCGCCAGGCCCTGAGTGATGCCGGGGTTGTCGACGTGGACAAGACCATGGAGGCCATGAAGGCCGAGTGGGATGTGGGCTCCGAGACCCGCTGGGGCGTGGCCAAGTCCCTGATCGACGCCGGTGTGGATGACGACAAGGCCTGGGAGCTGGCCAAGGAGCATGTGACCGGCTCGGACATGAATGACCGCATCGCCGGCCTGCTGTCGGAGGCTGGACTGCCTGAGGCCGCCACCAGGGCGCGGCAGTATCCGCATGAGTTTTCGGGCGGAATGCGTCAGCGTGCCCTGATCGCTATCGGCCTGGCCTCCCGGCCCGACCTTCTGATTGCGGACGAACCCACCAGCGCTCTGGATGTGACCGTCCAAAAGCGGATTCTGGACCACCTGCGCAGCCTGACTGAGTCCTTGGGCACCGCTGTGCTCTTCATCACCCACGATCTGGGTCTGGCAGCCGAGCGCGCCCAGCACATCGTGGTCATGTACAGGGGCCAGGTGGTGGAGTCAGGGCCCAGCCTGGAGGTCCTGCAGCACCCCCAGCACCCCTACACAAAGCGGTTGGTCCAGGCCGCGCCCTCGCTGGCCTCCCAGCGCATCATCTCCGCCAAGCAGCGCGGTCAGGATGCCGAGGGCCTGCTGGAGCATCACGTCAAGGGCGAGAGCACCCTGGAGCGCAGTGAGCATGTCATCACCGTGGAGCACCTGACCCGTGAATTCAGGCTGCCGCGGCGTAAGGAAATGTTCAAGGCCGTGGACGACGTCTCCTTCTCGGTCAAGCGGGGGACCACCCTGGCTATCGTGGGGGAGTCCGGCTCGGGCAAGTCCACCGTGGCCAACATGGTTCTGCACCTGCTCAAGCCCACCTCAGGTCGGGTGACCTACGAGGGCCAGAACATCGCCGACTTCGGCAGCCACCAGCTCATGGAGTTCCGTCGGCACGTGCAGCCGGTCTTCCAGAACCCCTACGGCTCCCTGGACCCCATGTACTCCATCTACCGCTCCATCGAGGAGCCCCTGCGCATCCACAAGATCGGCAACGCCAAGTCCCGGCAGAAGCGGGTCAGGGAGCTGCTGGACATGGTGGAGATGCCCGAGTCGGTCATGGGGCGCTACCCCAACGAGCTCTCCGGCGGACAGCGTCAGCGTATCGCCATCGCCCGGGCTATGGCACTGAATCCGGATGTGATCATCTGCGACGAGGCCGTCTCTGCCCTTGACGTGCTGGTCCAGGACCAGGTGCTGCGGCTGCTCAACGACCTGCAGGCCGAGCAAGGTCTGAGCTACCTGTTCATCACCCACGATCTGGCTGTGGTCAGGCAGATCGCCGACGAGGTGGTGGTCATGCAGCACGGCCGGCTTGTGGAGCACGCCACCACCGACGAGGTCTTCGACCACCCGAAGCGCCAGTACACCAAAGATCTGCTGGACGCCATCCCCGGCGGCAAGCTGCGCCTGGGTCTTGACTAGGTATCCTTTGTACAGACTCACAAGGAAATGAGGCATCATGGGATTGTTCGGTTTCGGCAGGAAACGCGCCAAGAGGCAGGCCGGGGAGAACATCGAGGATCAGGAGGACCAGTCCAAGGGGCTCGACAAGTTCGAGGGCGCTGAGGAATCCACTGAAAAATCCGATCTGACATCAGAGGAGGACCGTGACGAGACGGCTGCGGAGCAGGACGAAGCCGAGCAGAGTGGCCAGGGTCCCTGGGACAGCATGGATCCCGAGGCCCCCGATACCGATGAGTACCTTGATATCGGCGCCCTGATGTTGCCCTTCCTACAGGGCAGCGAGCTGAGGCTCAAGGCCAACTCGCAGACTGGAGACGTGCTGGGAGCCACCATCACCTACGGGTCCTCCAGTCTGGAGCTGGAGCCCTTCGCGGCACCCAAGTCCCTGGGCCTGTGGGATGAGGTCCGGGCCGACCTGCTCAAGGCTAACCCTTCCTGCGAGGAGGTGGACGGCGTCTTTGGGAAGGAGCTGACCCTGCCCGTCAAGGTCAAAGGCAAGAACCTGCTGACCCGGGTGGTGGGCATCGATGGACCCCGTTGGATGCTGCGAGGCATCTTCTCCGGCCCTGCAGCCAAGGGAGGCAAGGAGAAGGATGTTCTCGACGGCTACCTGGCCGACCTGGTGGTGGTCCGTGGCGATGAGCCCCTGGCCCCCCGTGACCTGGTTCCCATGCATGCGCCCATCACCCCCAATCAGCGCCGAGGAGAAGCCGAAGATACGGAGTCCAAGGACGATGAGGCAGCGCAGATCCCCGACAAGCCGGAGGGCCCCTTCAACTCGGATCAGCAGACCGAGGTGAAGACCACACTGTCACGCGGACCTATGTTCTCGGAGGTCCGCTAAGGCTGTGAAGCAGAAGCATTCCGGACTGGCAGCGCTGGCTGACGACGATTTCTCCGTCATGGAGGCCATCGGCGGATGGCGGGGGGTTGTCGAGTCCCTGCTGCCGGGGCTGGTATTTCTGGTTTTCTTTCTGCTTACCGGCCGTCTGGGGCTGACTGTGGCGGTTTCGGCGGCTCTGGCCGTTGTGCAGCTCTTGATTCGTCTGGTCCAGCGGCAGTCCTTTCTGGGAGCCCTGACCGGTTTGCTCTCGGTTGGTATCTGCCTGGTGGCTGCATGGCTGACCCGGGATGCCCGCAACTATTATCTGCCAGGATTTTTGACGAACGGATTTTGGATTATCGTTTTGGGCGACTCATTGCTGGCACGGATGCCCGGCATAGGCCTGCTGGTGGAGTATCTGCGCCGACCCGTCGTCTCCGGGTGGAGACAATGGCTTGCCTCCTGGCGCAGTGAACCAGAGCTGGTACGGGCCTACACCCAGGCCACCCTGGTCTGGATCGCCGTCTTCGCGCTTCGTTTGCTGGTCCAGGTGCCACTTTACATAGCTGGCTCTGTTGGGTTTCTCGGCGCAGCGCGCTTGATCCTGGGTTTGCCCCTGTTCGCTCTGGGCATCTGGATCAGCTGGCTGCTGATCGGAGGTCCCTACCATCGTCGCCAGGTCGACCAGGAGGTCCACGCCGATCATGACTGAGAGCAAGGTTCGTCTGCGTATCGAACGCTATGCCGACCAGGGCCGTTGTGTGAGCCACTTGGAGGACGGCCGGGTGGTCTTCGTCCGCTTCGCCTTGCCTGGGGAGCTGGTGGAGGTTCTTCTGGACGAGCCTCACGGCCGGACCGATAGATTCGCTACGGGCGAGGTCACCCAGGTGCTGGAGGCCAACCCTGACCGCCGTGAGCCAGTCTGGCCCCTGGCTGGACCGCTGACCTGGGGAGGAGGCCTGGGCGGTGCCGATCTGGTTCACGTGAGCCTTCCCGGTCAGCTGGCCTGGAAGGCCGATCTGATCGGCCAGCAGATGGCCCGCCTGGGCGGGGTGAATGTCCAGGTGCCTGTAGCCCGGGTTCCGGGCGATGAAGAGTTGGGCGGCCTACACTGGAGGACTCGCATCGAGCTGGTGGCCGATGACCAGGGCCGTCCCTCCATGCGTCGGCGGGGATCGCATGACCGTCTACCGATTCAGACCATGCCCCTTGCCACACAGGAGTTGCTGAAGCTGGCCGAGGGCCTGGGTATCTGGGAAGGCGGTTTGCCCGCAGGAGCTCGTATACGTCTGGCCGTGCCCCAGCCGCGCGATGGGGGACCGGTTAGCGACAACTACGCCCTGCTGGTCAATGGCCGTCTGCGCCAGGGGAGCCGCCTGCTAACAGAGCGGCTGGAGGACGGAGCGGGACCTGATTACCAGGTCCGGGCCGACGGATTCTGGCAGGTTCACCGTCAGGCACCGGTCGTGCTGACGAAGGCGGTATTGAACCAGGCTGAGCGGACCCTGGATGGGATCGCTGAGCCGGTCATCTGGGATCTCTACTGCGGATCAGGGCTCTTCACCCTTCCCCTGGCCGCTCTGGCCGACGGACAAGCCCGGCTTCTGGCCGTGGAAGGTTCTGCCGGAGCCATTGCCAGCGCGAAAAACAATGTGAAGCGGGCCGGACTGGACCGGGTGGCCCTGCGTCGTGGAGACGTGGCCAAGGTCCTGGCTGGGGGTCCGCCCAAGGGGCTGGGCCATCCCGACCTGATCCTGCTGGATCCTCCCAGGGCAGGCGCCAAAGCTGCGGTCTGCCGACTGCTGGCCGCCAGCGGGGCTGGGACCATAATTTATGTGGCCTGCGATCCGACCAGTCTGGCCAGGGATACGGCCACCCTGATTTCCCTGGGCTACAGCCCAAAGCGCCTTGAGGCCTTTGACATCTACCCGATGACCCACCACGTGGAGACCCTAGCGGTCTTCACACGCACGGTGGGAAGGCATCGCTGACATGAGCCGCGCCGGGCAAGTCTTGACGGTGTTTAGGCGGCTGTGCGGTCTGTTGATGGCGGTCGCTATGCTGGCAAGCCTGTCCATGCTGACTGGCTGCGCCCCCGAGGACAGGGCCGTGGGCGACTCCTGGCATGAGGGTACAGTACCCCATGATGGCGTGGATCGGTCCGACACACTCGTGGCTTTGATTGGCTGCTCGCAGAAGGGTGACAAGGACCCAGATGCTGGTCTTGACAGCCGCATCCTGGCATCGTTGAAAGCCGAGCGCATGAAGGGCTATTTCTCCTCAGCGCAGTCCACCAGTGATCAGCAGGATGGGGTGCAGGATGCTGTCAACCGTGGTGTCAGTCTGATTCTGATTCGCCAACCTGGAGCCGGCGACTGGACCCCTGCCTTGAAGGCAGCCCGGAAGGCGGGCATCCCTGTGGTAGAGTTCGCTCAAAGCGCCAAGGCTTGGACCCCTGACCCAGGTAGGCTCTACTATGCGGCTACGGTTCACCCGGTGGATCCTGCCGGGAATCCACATGCGCCCTTGTTGGCTGATGCTCTGCAGACCATAGTGGACGACGAACCGCATGCCAGGATCATGGCCGTGCGCCTGAGCGTCGGCTGAGAGGGGGCCAAGGATGAGCACAGGTGATGAGCAGGAAACGGCAGTGGGCACAGGCTTTCCGGACACCGACCGGCCGGGGCTGAGCTCCCAGGAGGTGGAGCGGCTGAAGGCCCAGGGCCTGGTCAACGTCTCCCAGGACCAAACCTCCCGCAGCCTGGGCCAGATCATCCGCGACAACGTCTTCACCCTCTTCAACGGAATCATCCTGACCGCCATGGTGGTGGTCCTGCTGACCGGGCAGTGGAAGGACGCGGTCTTCGGGCTGATCATCATCATCAACACCGGCATCGGCGTGGCCACCGAGCTCAAGGCCAAGCACACCCTGGACGGGCTGTCCATCCTGGTGGCCTCCGACTATACAGTGCGCAGGGATGGCCGCAACCTGACCGTGCCCCACGATGCCATCGTCAAGGGGGACCTGCTCTGGATCCGCTCCGGGGACCAGGTGCCCGCCGATGCGCAGATCATTGACACCTACGGCCTGGAGCTGGACGAGTCCATGCTGACCGGCGAATCGCGCACGGTCAAGCACAAGCCGGGGGACCAGGTCTACTCGGGCTCCACGGCCGTCTCGGGCATGGCCCTGGCCCAGGTAACCGCTGTGGGCGCCGACTCCTACGCCGCCACGCTGACGGCCAAGGCCAAGGTCTACAAGAAGGTCCGCTCCGACCTGAACGAGGGCATCAACACCATCCTCAAGGTCATGACCGTGGTGGTCATCCCCCTCTGCCTGCTGCTCATCTTCACCCAGATGCGGACCGTGGGCGGCTTTCAGACGGCGCTGGCTACCGGAGCCTGGCGGCAGGCCGTGGTGTCTGCAGTGGCCGGGGTGGTGGGCATGATTCCCGAGGGACTGGTCCTCTTGACCTCCCTGAACTTCGCCCTGGCCGCCATCCGCCTGGCCCGTCATCAAACTTTGGTCCAGCAGATGGAGTCCGTGGAGACCCTGGCCCGGGTGGATGCCCTGAACCTGGACAAGACCGGCACCATCACCGACGGGGGCATCGTCTACGACGACCTGCATCCGCTGGCTGAGGACCTGCCGGTCCAGCAGCTGCGGCAGGCCCTGGTGGACGTCTGCGCGGAGGAGAGCCCCAACGCCACCGGCCGTGCCATCCTCAAGGGGATGGACGACCTGCACCCGGGCAGGGCCGTCAGCCGCCTGCCCTTCTCCTCGGCCCGCAAGTGGAGCGCCGTGGCCGACCGGTCCGGCAGAATCTGGTATTTCGGCGCCCCCGAGGTGCTCCTGGCATCCCAGGCGGGCAGCTGGCCCCAGGTGGACCAGCAGGTGGCCGCCCTGGCCGACCGCGGCTACCGGGTGCTGATGCTGGCCGCCCCCGACGGGTACCCGGGCACCGACCGGCCCGACTACTTCACCAGCAGCCCCGACCTGCCCGGGAACCTGAAGCCCCTGGCCCTGATCACCTGCTCGGAGCACATTCGCGACGACGCCGCCGAGACCCTGGCTTGGTTCCGCCAGCAGGGCGTGCGGTGCCGGGTCATTTCGGGCGACAACCCAGCAACGGTGGCAGCCATTGCCAACAAGGTGGGCCTGACTGGCGACCGGGCCCCCCGGGCCATGGATGCCCGTCAGCTGCCCAAGGACACGGCAGCCCTGGCCGAGGTCCTGGAGGACTTGGACGTGCTGGGTCGGGTTCTGCCCGACCAGAAGAAGGCCATCGTCCAGGCCCTGCATCTGAAGGGTCACACGGTGGCTATGACCGGCGACGGGGTCAACGACTCCCTGGCCCTGAAGGAGGCGGACCTGGGCATCGCCATGGGCAATGCGGCGGCCGCCACCAAGGCCGTGGCCCAGCTGGTCCTGGTGGATTCGCGCTTCTCCCACCTGCCCGACGTGGTGGCCCGGGGTCGGCAGGTCATGGCCAACATGGAGCGTGTGGCCGGCCTCTTCCTGGTTAAGACCGTCTACTCGGCCCTGATCTCCCTGGGCGTGGTCCTGACCGGCATCCCCTTCCCCTACCTGCCCAGGCACATCACCTACATCGGCGCCCTGACCATCGGCACGCCGGCCTTCTTCCTGGCGCTGGCCCCCAACACCAGGCGCTACCGGCCTGGCTTCCTCAAGCGGGTGGTCACCTTCGCTCTGCCCTCGGGCATCGCCACTGCTTTGATTGTGCTGACGGCGGCCTGGAGCCTGCCCGGCCTGCTGGGCCTGAACCTGGCCCGGCCCGGGGACCTGGGGCGCTGGCGGTCGGTCTGCGCCATCGTCCTTTTCTGCATGGGCGTGCTGGTCCTGACCCAGGTGGCCCGGCCTTTGCGCTCCTGGAGGGGCCTGCTGGTCCTCTTCTTCGCCGCAGCCGGGGTGATCGGGGCCCTGATCCCCCTGGTGGCGCAGTTCTTCGCCATCAGCCTGCCCACCGGTCCGGCCCTGGCAGCCACTGTGGCCTTCGCTCTGGCGGGTGCCCTGCTCATGGTCCTGGCCGTACTGGGCTATCCGGCATGCGCACGTTACATCCGTCAGGTAACACATGGGCGCTAAGAATGAACCTCACAAGCACAGATAGCGTCACTGACGGCCTGGGGTCCTCCCGCCGCCGGTCCACATGGGCGCCAGGGCAGGGCCCGAGCGTCCAAGGAAGGGGTGGTGCATGTCAGAATCCGCACAAGATGCCGGTCGTTCCAAGCTCAAGGTGGGCTCCGAGGAGTTCGAATACTACCGGATCAGCGACCTGCCGGGGATCGACCACCTGCCCTACAGCCTGCGCATCCTGGCCGAGAATCTGTTGCGGCACCAGAACGGAACCACGGTGACCCGGGACCAGCTGGACCAGCTTCTGGACTGGGACCCCAAGGCCCAGCCTGACAGGGAAATCCAGTTCAGCCCCGCCCGGGTGCTCATGCAGGACTTCACCGGCGTGCCCTGTATGGTCGACCTGGCCACCATGCGCGACGCCGTCAAGGCCCTGGGCGACGACCCCTCCCTGGTCAACCCACTCATCCCCGCCCAGATGGTCATCGACCACTCCGTCCAGGTGGACAGCTCGGGCGTGCCGGGCGCCCTGGAACACAACATGGACATGGAATACCAGCGCAACAGTGAGCGCTACCGCTTCCTGCGCTGGAGCCAGCAGGCCTTCCAAAACTTCCGCGTGGTGCCACCGGGCACCGGCATCATCCACCAGGTCAACCTGGAGTACTTGGCCCAGGTGGTCATGCGCAGGGACAGGACCAAGGGGGAGGGGCCGGCCCTGGTCTACCCGGACTCCTGCGTGGGTACCGACTCCCACACCACCATGGTCAACGGCCTGGGCGTGCTGGGCTGGGGTGTGGGCGGCATCGAGGCCGAGGCGGCCATGTTGGGTCAGCCCATCTCCATGCTGGTGCCCCAGGTCTTGGGCTTCAAGCTGACCGGATCCATACCCGAGGGAGTCACCGCCACCGACGTGGTGCTGACCGTGACCCAGATGCTGCGCGAGGTGGGCGTGGTAGGCCGGTTTGTGGAGTTCCACGGCAAGGGCCTGGCCCAGGTACCCCTGGCCAATCGGGCCACCCTGGGCAACATGAGCCCCGAGTTCGGCTCCACCTGCGCCATCTTCCCCATCGACCAAATCACCATGGACTACCTGCGTCTGACCGGTCGCAGCGACGATCATGTGCGCCTGGTGGAGGCCTATGCCAAGGCCAACGGCCTGTGGATGGACCCGGAGGATGCCGACTGCCCCGAGCCTGAGTATTCGCAGGTGCTGGAGCTGGACCTGTCTACGGTGCGTCCGTCCATCGCCGGCCCCCGGCGGCCCCAGGACCGCATCCTGCTGGACCAGGCCCAGAAGACCTATCAGCGGGACCTCAAGGATTACAGCGACCAGGACAAGGACAAGGGCGAGGGCGAGGCTGTGCCGGTCAAGAAGGCCGACGGCAGCGAGTTCAGCCTGCGGGACGGGGATGTGGTCATTGCGGCCATCACCTCCTGCACCAACACCTCCAACCCTTCGGTCATGGTGGCCGCCGGTCTGCTGGCCCGCCAGGCGCGCGCCCGGGGCCTCAAGCCCAAGCCCTGGGTCAAGACCTCGCTGGCTCCCGGCTCCCAGGTGGTGACGGACTATCTGAACCGGACCGGCCTGAGCAAGGACCTGGACGCCCTGGGCTTCGAGCTGGTCGGCTACGGCTGCACCACCTGCATCGGTAACTCCGGCCCCCTGGACCCGGCCATCCACCAGGCCATCGCCGACCACGACCTGACGGTGACGGCCGTGCTCTCGGGCAACAGGAACTTCGAAGGGCGCATCAGCCCGGATGTGAAGATGAACTACCTGGCCTCGCCGCCCCTGGTGGTGGCCTACGCCCTGGCCGGCACCATGGACTTCGACCCCTG
>NZ_JBVPQK010000075.1:0-10787 GCF_058197115.1 Bifidobacterium sp. POST2/T3 (B1) | reverse complement strand
GCTCGAACCGGGGAGGGAGCGGAGTTCGGACTGCTTTCGGCAAAGTGATAGTCCCCCTCTTCCCTCAGCCGCCGAAGGCAAGAAGAACGCCGCCCCTCCCCACGGTGAAGAACCCCCGTCATAGCCATAACTGACGGGGGTTCTTCCATATCTTCAACCGCTGCCTTTAATTTTGTGCCTATAGTTCGAGCCGCGCATCGGAGCACAGCCTATACAGATGCCAGAGAAGAAGAACCTGAATCTTGAGAATGCGACTGTGCAAAACTGACGATTCCGTCTTTGAGATTCGTCTACCTTGAGTTTCGAATCCAGGAGAGGCAGAAGTCAAAAGAGCAGATGACCGGCACAGCCAAGCACTAGACAACTCTTGGATTTGCAAACGCCCTACCGTCCTGTATAAGACTCAACGAACTCAATCGAGTCATTGGCCATGCGGTTTCACGTGAAACGTCGGTGCACTGATACTTCCCCCAAAATGAAGAGAACCCGGCGGTGCGTGAACACCGCCGGGCGAGAGAGAAGAAAGGGAAATCAGTTGTCGGGCGGAGGTCAACCGCCCATCGGTTTTTGAGCCGACATCTATAGTAAAGAACAGCTACCTTATGGTGACGATAGCGTTATCTGAAAATTCTCTGTGAATACAGCCAGATCAGAAAGCGGGTATAGGGCCGGTTAGACTGGATTCAGAATGGTTTCCCGCCAGAGGAGAGACCCTCAACCGACGAACCTGAAGGAGATACCTCGGCATGCTGCTCAGCGACCATGACATCCTGGATGCCCACCAGGCAGGACACCTGAATCTGGACCCCTGGACGCCCGCCATGGTCCAGCCCTCCAGCGTGGACGTACGCCTGGACCGCTACTTCCGAGTCTTCAACAACCATCAGTACACCTATGTTGATCCGGCGGAGGACCAGGGCGCGCTGACCGAGCAGTTCGAGGTCCCCAAGGACGAACCCTGGATCCTGCACCCCGGCGAGTTCGTTCTGGGATCCACCTGGGAGTATGTCAAGTTGGACTCCACCTTGGCCGCTCGCCTGGAGGGCAAGAGCTCCCTGGGCCGTCTGGGCATTCTGACCCACTCCACCGCCGGATTCGTCGATCCCGGCTTTGAAGGGCATATCACCCTGGAGCTGTCCAACGTGAGCACCCTTCCGGTCAAGCTCTGGCCCGGCATGAAGATTGGCCAGATGTGCTTCTTCCAGCTCTCCTCGCCCGCCCAGTACCCTTACGGCTCCAAGCACAATGGGTCCCATTACCAGGGCCAGCGCGGGCCAACCCCTTCCCGCTCCTACATCAACTTCTACAAGGCCGACGTCTCGGACTGATCAGCCTCAGGCCTGGCCCATAAGGCCTGGCATCTGCATGCTTGTGCCTGTATATTCACCGACCTTCCCAGAACGCTCAGGCCAGAAGCCTGCCTTCAACCGCCATGTTTGAAGCAAGCCTTGCCCCCACTACCCGGGTCCGGATTGGCAATAAATGGCAATGCCTTAATTCGATGTACTCTGCCTGTTGACCGGCCATAATGACCGGTCGGGAACTGACACAGCAGCAGGCAGCGAGGCGAAGCGGCGTGAAACTCAATCTCAACGGCATCTGGGACTTCCACCCCGACGACGGAGACCGGGGATATCCCGTCATGGTGCCCACCTGGTGGGACAGCTTGCCAGAGACCACCGGCTATCCGGCCTCCTGGAGCCGAGACCTCCGCCATGGCGTCTACCTCAGGGAATTCTTCCTAGACACCCTTGACCCGAATGAGGATATAATCCTGCATCTGGATGCCCTAGCCACCTTGGGCAAGGTGTCAATCAACGCAATACCGGTGGGGCCGTCATCCACCAGGGGCTATCTGATGACGCTGCTCCCCTATGACCTGGATGTCACGAGGGCGGTTCATGCCGGACGCAACCAGATAAGAATCGAAATCTGGAGCGTCAAATCCCTTCCCACCGATGCCCTGACTTCTACAGAGGGCCCTGACCGGCTGCTCTTCCCCTTTGGCACAGAGAATCTCGTCGGGCGGTTAGGGTTGGGCGGCGACGTCTGGCTCAGCAGCAAGCCCAAGATCCGCATCGAAGATCTGCAGATCATCCCCGATCTGGGCGGCGATGCCGACCCTTCCAACGACCTGCTGGAGCTCAATGCAACGCTGATCAACACCAGCGAGCGCCCATGCGATCTGCGATTCAGGGCCGAGGTCCGACCCTGGAAATCTTCGATGCCCAAGGGCCGGACCGTGCTGGCCTTCAACCCGGTATCCTGCTCTCTGGATCCCTGCTCCTCCAAGATCATCCGCCTGCAGATGGCCTGGCCGAACGCACACTACTGGTCCCGGACCGACCCCTTCCTGTATGTCATGCAGGCTGTTCTCGACATCGACGGCCATGTAGTCGACCGTGCCCAAGAGCGATTTGGCTTCCGGCAATTCCAGCGCCAGGGAGATCGGTACCTGCTCAACGGCACCCCCATCCGGTTGCGCGGCGACTCCCTCTGCCTACTCAACCAAGGCAGCCGCGACCTAATCAACGAGGCCGGCGATGCCTATGGGCTGATCCTTGAGGACAACCAATCCGGTCAGGACATGACCAAGGCCTGGGTGGATGCCTATCGACATGCCAACTTCAATATTCTGCGCAACCACATCCGCTCAGTCCCCTCGCAAGCCCTGGCCGACCGAGCCGACGAGACCGGCATGCTCCTTGAGGAGGAGACGGCTTTCTGGAATCCAGGCTCTCCAGCCAATGTTCAACTGAATCCGCCATTCCACATGAGCTACGGACCTGAAGCCATCGGGCACTATGTCGAGTGGACACAGCGGTGGGTGCGGGCCTACCGGAACCACCCCAGCATCGTCCTCTGGTCCACCACCAACGAGGCATGGAATCCAAAGGATGGCGACCTGCTCATCCCAGCCCTGCAAGCAGCCGTCCATAAGCAGGACGGTACCAGGCCAGTGGTCAATGACGGCTTCAATGCCCCCATTACCGATGAGGATTCCCGCCACTATTACGGTGGGTATCCCTCGGGTATGACCTCGGCTCCAGACATCTATGCCCTCTACGACATCGATTCACCGCTGCCCTTGGCCGCCGGCGAGGAATTCTCGGTCTCCACCGCGGGAATCCCCCGCTACGATGAGCAGGGGCAGATTGCCGACATCTACCATGGCCGGCTCAACGGCGATCCGGACACCATCTCCCGGGCGGACTTCGGCCGGGAGGTCGGACGGGTGACCAGGGGCATACGGACCACACGAGTGGTCGACTGGAAGCCCTTCTGCATTTCCGCCTTCATCTACGACAACATCGAGGCCTGCCTGGAACCGGACCGGCGCAGAATCCGCAGGGGGCTCAACCCTAAGAGGCTGTTGCGCCCCCAGTTCAATCCCTGGCGCGGCAAGGACGAACCCTGGCAAGAGGGGCCGGCCTTTGGATATATAGCCGCCTCCTTCGCAGATGTCGCCGCCTACGACAGAGAATTCGACCGTGAACCGCGCCTGGGGCAGCCCCACAGGATCTACCCGCGCGCAATGACCAGCCGACGCACCATCATTGTCCACAATGACGAAGAGCGTCGGGGAACCGACCTTGAGCTGGTCTGGCAAGTGGCCTGGCAACGTGGCCCAGGGGGCAGACGGATAGTCGTCGACCGAGGACGCCGACGGGTGCAGGTCCCATATGCCTCCTGGCGGACCGTACCCGTGACCATCACCGTGCCCAAGGATCAGGCCAGCCAGGGGGCCCGACTCCTTCTGGTCCTGTGCGTGCGCAAGCAGGGGCGACAGGTCTTCCGGGAGGAGAACTTCCTGGGATGGATCGACCATGCCGCTCCGCCTCGGCTGGGGACCGCACGCCCCCGCATCGACCTGGGCCGGGTGGAATGGGTATCACGAGAGGTCAAGCACTGCATCCATCTGCGTCAGGAGGGCGGCGCAATGAGCGAGCGCTGGAGCGCCCAAGTCCTGGAGGATGCTGAGGGCGCTTTCAGCTTGGAAAGCATGAACGGGAACCTGCGCCACGAGCAGGATATCTACTACACTGTCAATCCCTCCGGCCTGGAGCCCGGGCATCTCTACCGGGCCCGCGTGCGCTTCCAAGGGGCGCTGCAGGAGACTGCCACGGTGACGGTCACCTTCACCGCCGGGCGGCGGCCTCCCCGACAGGCCCGGGCCAATCTTGCCGCAGGGGCCCGAGTCCAAGTCTCCTCCCAGGCTGATCTGCCGGGATGGACAAGGGCTGCCCTGGTCGACGGCCGTCTCGGAGCCGCTTACGACCGATTCGGCTGGTCCAGCAACGTCAGCAACCGGAACCACCGGGAGTGGATTCTCCTGGAGATGCGACAGGCTGCCACCCTGTCCCAGGTGGTCCTAGCACCCCGGGGCCGCAATCCGTCCGGAGATGCCAACCAACCCAGCCAGCGATCAGGCACCGATTCCTTCGGCGTGATGGAGTACGCAACCAGCAGCAGATCGACTGACCCCAACCAGGGTCAGGGCTTTCCGCTGGACTTCTCCATCAACCTTTCATCGGACGGCCACAGCTGGACTCGGGTCTGTAGCCGCAACAACTATCCACTGCCGGCGGACGGTCGCCCGCAGGCCTTCGATTTCGCCCCAATGAGCGATATCAGGTTCATCGAAATCGAGGCAACCCGGTTGCGCGCCAACCCTTATCAGGGAGGACGGTACGCCCTGCAGCTGAGCCAGATCATGGCCTTCGCCCGCCATCGTCTGCCAGCCATACCCGCAGCTCCCAAGAGCATCGACGCCCAGCCTCACGGACACCGTCTGCGCCTGGCTTGGCAGTACGGACCAATCCGACACCAGGCCGACGCGCCCCACACCGCCCAGGTCCTTTTGCGTGACCAAAAAGGCAGGTCCATGACCTTCCACCTGGACCGGCCTCAAGGACGGGCCTACCTGGAGGGAATCCCCTTCGGCTCCTGGCGGATGATCCTGCAGGAGTGCAACTCCACGGGCATCGGCGAACCTGCAGACCCGCTTGAACTGCATATAGGCCCTCAGAAAGCCGGAAGGATTGATCCGGCGCTGCCCAGGCCCAGCGACCCCCAGGTCAGCGTTGATTTGGCGGACATGACCGTACATGTGACTGTTGACCAGGTCCCTCAGGGGTTTCCAGGGTGCGAACTGACCTTGAAACCGACCGACGACCATGGGCCTGAGCCGACCGTCTGGCTGCCCGCCGGCCGACAGACCCACAGTTTCCGGCAGGTTCCGCCAGGCATCTACCGGGTCATGGCAGCCTTCACCACCGAGGATGGCCGGGTCTCGCCCCCCTCTTCCCAAGGCGATCCCTTGATTCTGGGACATGCGCCCGGACGCCCGGCCAAACCCGGGCTGACCTCTTCCGGTAAAACCATGCAGGCATCCTGGTCGCCCCCGAACGATGGAGGCATCCCTCTACAGGCCTATCTGGTCACCATGCGCGAAATGGGCAGTGAGCAGAATACAAGACTGCGGTTGGCCGCGAAACAGACCACCTTGACCCTCGATGATCTGGAGCCCGGCAAATACACGGTCAGCGTCAGCGCCATCAATGCGGCAGGAGCCGGACCTGAATCCCCCGTCTCCCTTCCCTGTCTCATCGCCGAGGGCGACCATGAACGCTGAGTCCCTGCCCAGGTCCGCCATTCTGGGCTATGGACTGGGCGATGCCGCCAACAACGTCGGCTGGCAGATGACCAACCTCTTTCTGACCACCTATTACCTCTACCTGGGCATGGACCCTATGCTGGTGGCCGACATCTTCCTGGGAGCCCACCTCTTCCAGGCCCTGGTCTACATGGTCGCCGGAAGAATCACCGACGGACGCGCCAAAGACCAGGAGGGCGGTCTGCGGCGGCTGGTGGTCGTCTTCGGCCTGCCGATGATGATCTCCGTCACCCTGATGTACACCATTCCGGCGGGCGCCCCCATGCCGGTGCGCATCGGCTGGGCCATCGCCACCTACCTGCTTTATCAGCTCCTTGGAGCCCTGGGCGGCGTGCCCTACGGAGCCCTGCTGGGAGCCATGACCCGGGACCCCGACGACCGCCAGCGCCTGGCGGCCTCCCGCACCTTCGGCGGAGCGGCGGCAGGGGTCGTCCTGACCTTTACCCTGGCTCCGCGGGTCAACGACATGGACCCCTCCCGACTCTTTCTTCCGGTGGTCGCCGCCTGCTGTCTGCTGGGCTCCCTGGGTTATCTGATCATGGCCCGGACGACCAGGGAGCGCTACCTGCCTCCGGCAGTCCCTCGCACCTCCCTGAAAGAGGATCTGCGGCTCCTGGCCGGCAATCGCCCCCTGCTGGTGGTCTGTCTGGCCACCTTGTTCATGACCAATCCTGTGGCCTCGCTGGCTCCCATCGTCGCTAAAGAGGTTCTGACCGTCGGCAACCCTGGGCAGACCGGACGAATCACCTTCGCCCTGACGTTGGTCGGCGTCCTTGCCGGGGTTGTTGTAGCCCCCTGCTCGCCCTGGCTGGTGCAGCATCTAGGTAAACGGGGCACCTGGACCTTGGGCGGGCTGATGGTCATCGGATCCTCGCTGGCCTTCATCCTGGTCCGGTCCGCCTGGCCTGCCGTCGCCTGCATAGCCTTGAACGGCATCGGAGTGCAGGTCATCACCCCCTGCATCTGGGCCATGCAGGCGGATTCGGTGCAGTACGAGCAGTGGCGAACCGGCAACGGGAACACTGCCGGAGCCTCCATGGCCGCCCTCAGCATCACCCGCCAGGTCGGAGCGGCCATCAATGGATGGGCGGGGCCGGCCATCCTGTCTTTCCTGGGTTACAGGCCGGGCATGAATGTTGCCCAGAATCCGGCCCTGGGCGTCAACATGCGACTGGCTGTAGGCCTGGTACCGGCTGCCATGTTCACCATCTCGGTCCTGCTCATCCGCTGCTATCCACTGACCGAGGAGGTCTTCGGACGCATCAGCGCCGATCTGCAGGCAGGCCGCCTACAATGCCAGTGCAGCCATATCAGGCAAGGAACGGAGCATCAGGCTTGTCCAGAAGATCCCCGGAGCCCGCACAGGGGCGGGAAGGGCACCGACGCGTGCGCATGATCGACGTGGCCGCAAGGGCCGGAGTGTCCCCGTCCACGGTCTCCCGTGCGCTCAACAATCCCAGTCGGCTGAATTCGCAGACTGCCAGCCAGATCCGCTCCCTGGCCCGATCCATGGGATACCCCCTGCCTGATCATCCTCCCAGCAAGGATGCGACCGGGCCGGTCATGATAACCTTTCTGGTCCAGGACACCTCCAACGGCATTTCCTCCCAGATCCTTGCCGGCGCTCAGGAAGCTCTTCCTCAGCAAGGTGCAGTCGGCATCATCGAAGCCGGAGCCGAGTTGGGGCATACGGAAGACCTGCTGGGACAACTGGTCGGGCACACCCGTGGAATTATTCTGGCCACTGATCAGGTCCGGGCGCCAACGGCCCGGCGCCTGGGACGCCGCCTGCCTCTTGTAATTCTCAACCGCCCCATGGAGGGCCTTCCCTCCGTCCTGCCCGATGCCTCCACCGGCCTGGCCCAAGCCTTGGAACTGATACGGCGGCAGGGACGACGTTCTGTGGTCTACATAGCCAGCCGGGTGGGGGCCTGGTCCGACCGTTCCCGCTGGGAGAGCGTGCAAGCACTCAGTCGGGCTATGGGGCTGGAATGCCGGCGAATGGGTCCAGTGGATCCTACTGTCCAAGGCGGTAGGCAGGCCGTCTCCGCTTTGGAGCAGAAACCTCCCGATGCTGTGGTCGCTTACAATGACCTGATTGCCGCTGGAGTCATTCTGGGACTGCAATCCAAAGGGATCACCGTGCCTGGTAGGGTCGGCGTCATCGGATTCGACAACACCATGGTCGCCCCTGTCGTCAAGCCGGCTGTCGCTACGATTCGGATCCCCCGCAGAGCCATAGGACATGCTGCAGCGGATATTCTGCTGGGTCGGAAGCCCGAGACCGGGCAGTCCCGCCAACAGTCCGCCCTGATCTCCCGGCTGCGCAAGGCCGGCATCCCACCTGTCACCGAGGACCCTGGAGCCCTGGCCCTGCCTACCTCGCTGATCATCCGGGATAGTCTGGGCACCTTGACTTCGAGCACACTCGAAGAGGTATAGCTGAATCTGCCGGAATGACCCGGCCAAGAGGATGGCAAGGAGACTGACTCATGGTAATCAAACAGACGGCGGGCCACGACCGGCTCGGTCGGTTCGCACCACAATTCGCCCACCTCAACGACGATGTGCTCTTCGGCCAGGTCTGGTCCCGCGAGGACGAACTTTCGGCTCGGGACCGCAGCATGATCACCTGCGCAGGTCTGATGAGCATGGGACTCTTCCCCCAGTTGAAGAGCCATATGGCCATGGCCAAGGGCAATGGCGTCACCCGCACTGAAATGGTGGCACTGATCACCCACCTGGCCTTCTATGCAGGCTGGCCCAAGGCATGGTCTGCCTTCGACCTGGCCAAGGAAATCTACGGTGAGGGCGAACACGACGACGAGAGCCAGAAAACCCCTGCAACAGCAACTGGAACCGAGCCGGATTCAGGGCCCTATCCCTTGGGAGACTCGGCTGACGGACCCAACTTCACCGGTCATGTCTGGTTGCACCGACTGACTGATCCGGACGCAGAATGCTCCGCCAGCAATGTGACCTTCGAACCCGGGTGCGTCAACCGTTGGCACACCCACCCGCACGGCCAGCTGCTGATCGTCACCGCCGGGCAGGGGTGGGAGCAGGAGGAAGGCCATCAGCCCCGCAGGCTGGAGCCCGGTGACGTGGTCTTCTGCCCGGCAGGCATCAGACACTGGCATGGGGCCTCGGCCCGGTCATCCATGGCCCACATCGCCGTTACCCCGGCCTCAAGCGGACAGTCTCCGGTCGAGTGGATGGAGTTCCCAGATCCTGACCAGCTGGCCGCCCTGGGATGACTCACACGGCCTGGTTACAGCGTGTCTTCACCCTGCAAATATTGAGGCCGACAGACAGCTGAACAGTTCCCGCCTGCCTTTACACTGAAGACATGGCTAACAAGAAAGGCCCGACCAAGGGTTCGGGCGGCAAGCACCGCAACAAACTGCGCGGCCGGGGACCTACCCCCAAGGCTGAGGATCGCGTCTACCACAAGGCCTACAAGGCTCGACAGGCGGCCCAGCGCAGGCAGGCGGCCGATCCACGTCTGGCAGCCCGCCGCCGGGCCGACCGATTCACCTCCGATTCCGATGATCTGGTCATCGGCCGCAATGCAGTCCTGGAAGCCCTGCGTGTAGGAGTCCCGGCCAGCCAGCTCTATCTGGCCGCCCGGATGGAACACGACGACAGGACCAGAGAAATCGTACGGCTGGCCGGACAGGAGGGACTCAACCTGCTGGAAGCCGACCGTCTGGAGATGAACCGCATCGCCAGGTCCAGCAACCACCAGGGCGTGGTCCTCAAGGTGCAGCCCTACCAGTACGCCTCCCTGCAGAGCCTGGTCGACAGGGCCGAGAAGCACGCAGCCGCCCTGGAAGGAGCCGATCAGGCGACCAAGGTTGCCGCCCGTCCGCTGTTCATCGCCCTGGACGGGGTCACCGACCCGCAGAATCTCGGGGCCGTGATCCGTTCAGCAGCGGCCTTCGGGGCCTCGGGGGTGGTCTTGCCCGAGCGACGCAGCGCCTCGGTCACAGCTGCGGCCTGGAAGGTCTCCGCAGGAGCCGCCGCCCATCTGCCAGTGGCCCGCGTGGTCAATCTGACCAAGGCCATCCAAGGACTCAAGGAGCGCGGCTACTACGCGGTTGGCCTGGACGGCGCAGGCACCACCACAGTAGGCGAGACAGGCTTCGAGACCGATCCGCTGGTGGTGGTCCTGGGCTCCGAGGGCAAGGGGCTGAGCCGCCTGGTTCGCGAGAACTGCGATGCCCTGGCCTCCATCCCCATTTCCAGCTCGGTGGAATCCCTGAACGCCTCGGTTGCAGCCGGCATCAGCCTCTACGCCGTAGCCATGGCACGCCGACGGTCCGCCAGCCAAGCGAAATAGCCCCGGGCAGGCACCGGCAATCTGAAGACGGACAGGCCAAGCGGCAACAGCTTGCGCGCAGTAGCCAGCATGCAGCAGACCCTTGCCGCACAGATCAAATAATCAGCTGGAAGCCCAGACTGCATCGTCCTGATCGTCCTGGTCGGCAGCCGCATCCAGGCTGCCGGGTGCGTAGACCGATCTCAGCGAGCGTCGGCCGCCATTCGCGTCCTCAAATGCCGGCTGTGACGACACCTTCTCGACAGCCCGGTCACGGTCCGTCTGGATGCCTGCTCGGGTCTGGCCTCCAGCATTGGTTTGGTCAGGCACCTCACTGTCAGCTGCGTCTTGGCCTTCCACTTCACGGCCATTTGCATCCTTGTCGGTCCGATCGCGGCCGGCTTGCTCACCTTGACCGGCCTGGGCATGACCGCCCTGCCAATTCATCTCGTCGTCTACCACCCCGGCATCGGCCTCTTCGTTGATGGTCTTCATGTCCTCGGAATCCAGCCGATACTCGGGCAGGGACTCGCTGATGTAGCTCTGCACGGCCTCGGCCATGGGCACATCGTGTCCGGCCTTCTCGGCCATCAGCCAGCGGTGGGTCAGCACCTCATGGAAGAACTGGGCAGGTTCGATCTGCGAGCGGTACTCCGGCGGGATCATGCGCACAGTAGGCTCGAAGACCTCGCGCATCCAGTCGGTGGCCACGATCTCCAAGTCCTCGCCCTGACGCCAGGTGGAGGCACGATAGGCATCCAAATCGTTGAGCAGCCGCCGGGCCTGGTT
>NZ_JBVPQK010000074.1:0-10874 GCF_058197115.1 Bifidobacterium sp. POST2/T3 (B1) | reverse complement strand
CTGGCATCGGCCGCCTTCAGACCCATGGATGCGGGCTCCATGTCGATGGGCTGGAAGAAGACCGTGCCGATGTTCAGAGGGCCCTTTTGCTGATCGTCGGGCGGGATGGGAATCTCCTCGAACCCGGCCCCTTTGCCATCCGAAGACTTGGAGCTGCTGGAAGCCTCAGGCGCGGGGGCCTCACGGGTGCCTGATCCGCTGGAGCCGCACCCTGCCAGGGCCAGGGTGCCTGAGAGCACCAGCGCGACCAGGGCGGTCAATTGTCTCTTCTTCATGATTATCCTTCGCTCTTTGGTGTTTGCATGGATGCCGTGACCTCAGAGGGCACAGCCCCTTCGGCGGCCTGATCGGCTTCCGTCCGATGGACGGTTGCCGACGGCGACCCGCCGGAGTCCTGATTCGACCGCGACCGCTCCTGCTTGTGCAGGCGGTGGGTCGACACAATTGCCAGCACGACCACGACCAGGGCCGCCAGAACCTGGGCGCCGATAGTCTGCGTGTATGGATACAGCCCGATCCAGTCGCTGGTGGGCACCCCGGGCAGATAGGTGGCCGGGACCAAGTCGCCCTCGATCAGGGCATGGACACCACCCCCGGCGAAGATGACCACCATGACCGCCATAAGCAGGCTGGTGATAATGAAGAAGGGCCGGATGGGAATCTTGACCGAGGTGAAGCGGATGAGCACGAAAACGATGACCAGGACCACGGCGGCAGCCGCAAAGCCGGTCCAAATCTCACGTGTACCGCCAGGAGCCATGGCGAAGATGGCTTGGTAGAACATAACCGTCTCAGCACCCTCCCTGAAGACTGCCAGGAAGGAGAGCAGGGCCAGGGAGATAACGCTGCCCTTCGAGATGGCCGCCACCGTCCGGCTCTGAATGTAGTGGTTCCAGGATTCCACAGAGGACTTGGACAGCATCCAGTTGCTGGTGTAGAGCAGCATGAGCATAGCCACCAAGGCCACCACGCCCTCCAGAATCTCCTGCTGGGGACCATTCCCGTTAAAGAGCAGGGTGAAGAGCAGGGCCACCAGCCCGCTGGCTACCAAGCCCGCTGCAATGCCCCAGTAGATGTGCCCAACCTTGTCTTTATGGCCGGCCTTGACCAGGTAGGCAATGATGGCCGCCACCACCAGGATGGCCTCCAGACCCTCCCTCAGCAGAACCACGAAAGCCTGGCCGAAGGCGGAAGTCAGGAAGGACGTCCACCCATTGACCTGGTCTGCGGCGCCCCCGTCCAGAGTGGCTGCGTCCTCGACCAGCATGCTCTTCAGGTCGTTCACCAGGGTCTTGGCCGGTTTGCCGGCCACCATGGCCATCCGGGTCTCCTTGAACTGGTATTCCACCTGAGAGACCCTGTTGCCACTGATGGCGTTCATGACGTTCTTCTCGAAGCCCAGCTTTTCGTAATACTGGTAGTAGGCCTTGTTGACCAGGTCGGATCCCGCCTGGCCCTGCCCCTTGGAAGCCTGGGCGAGCGCCTGATCCAGAATGGGCGTCATCTCGTGGGCCACCTGGGTCCAAGTCCGGTCGCCCTTACCGTTGTTCCGATGCTTTTTGGCCGCGTCCAACCGTCGACGGTCCGCCTTGATCTGCTCCTGCTGAGCCTTGGCATAGGCACGGGGATTGGCCAGCCCCTGGGTGGCATCCAGCTGGGTGGCCGTAGCGGCCAGATCAGCTTGCAAAGCTTGGCAATCTTGGTCTATGTCAGCTTGATTGTCATCTGCATAAGCTTTCGATTGGAGGGACTGAAAACGTGCATCCAAGCCGGTACGTCGATCCTGTCCCAATGTTGAAGCGGTAACTGTAACAAAGTTCGAACCGATGTAGCCTGAATTATAGGCAGCCATAAAATTGGCAGCCGCTCCCGCGTGATCACCAACAGCATAGGCTTGTCGTCCAGAATCAAGATCCTTATCAATGGCCTTGACCACATCGGTCCAAGTAGCATAGTTGGTCGACGCATTTGCCCCTAGAGCCGCCTGCACTGGCAAACAACAGAGGATGAAGCAGACAGCCAGCAATGCCAGGACCGACGGCATGCGCGCCGATATGCGTCCATTCGTGGCCATCCTGACCTCCTGCATCAGCTTCTCACTTGCGTTACCAGGATCAATAAAGCTGTATATTTCCGTACAACACGATCCTTGGGTTAATCTACTGCAAAGCAAACAGAAAAAATAGGTTTGACTTTTTGCCCATTTCGCACTATACGGAAAATGCGCCTCTACTTTTTTGGACCTTGATCAAGCTCTGCAAGACTTACCGCAGCCATCCTAAATGCCCTACTCTTGCATAGATGGCTTCACATCGATCGTGTATGACAGCTGATCAACTTTCTCTTTGTTAATGAGCTTCATGAGAACGGAAACCGCAACCTTCGCCAGTTGTCGGTAGGGCTGAATGATCGTAGGCAATGGCGGGTACGCAGTCTTATATATGAAGGACCCATCATACCCGAAGACCAGCAGGTCACTGGGGATAGCCAGCCCTCTTGTCAGGGCTCTCTTTTGAACCGCGAGCGCCACCATATCAGCAGCGAACACGCCGTCAAGATCAGGATAGCGATCCAAAATCATATCCGCGACATCCAGATACGAGTCAAAATCGAACTGATTCAGTCCGAGCTCATAAGTGTGGCAGGCGATGCCATGTTTCATCATTTCTTCGCCGAAAGCCGCATGACGTTTGCCAGAAGGTGTTCTCACCTTTGTATATCCGACCAGCTGGATGACCTTCTTGCACCCATGCCTAATAAAGGCCTGCGCAGCTATACGTCCGCCCTGCTCATGGTTCGCGCTTACCACAGGGATGTCATCGGCAAGGTTCCTGTCCAAGGCAACAATTGGAGCGCTGATGTCCGAATACCGTATGTCAATGGAATGACTGCCGATAATGATGCCATCGACTTTATTTTCCTGGAGCATCTCCAGGTACTTCTTCTCCTTACTCGAGGAGTCTTTGGTATCGCACAGGATCATCTTGTAGCCTTTGCGATCCAACTGATCCTCTATACAGGCAGTCATCGTCGAAAAGAAAGGCTGAGTCACGTCTGGTATGACCAAACCGACGAGGTTGGTCCTGCTGCTGTACAGACTTCGAGCAATCTGGTTGGGATGGTATTGAAGGACATTGATGGCGTTGCGTATCTTTTCACGTGTCATCTGCGATATGTATCCACGATTATTGAGATAACGGGACACAGTATTTTTAGAAACTCCAGCATACTGCGCCACATCATTAATCGTCGTCATACTGGCTCCATCACACGTGTTCGGTACCTTTGCCAACCACAGCACCCGTCGGGATAACCCGCATCATTAGTAGATTACGCCTGCCGCCGCGGCAAAGACATCAAATCTGCACCCCATACGATTGCAGATCTAACAGGCTAGCTTCGCCGCCTTGCGTCGAAATGGCAAATTCCTTGCACCCATTTTTGGGGAATATGTTGAGCGAGTGGCATACTCTACCCTCATCCGCAAAAATCTCCAGTGATGTACGGTCACTGACGATACGAATCGATAAAGTACCATTCCTCACACCAGTCAAAGTACTCCGGGTGGCCCCCTTGCTCCACCCATCAGCCCGATTGCGATCCACCACCATGAGTGCGCGTTTCAGATCAAGATAGCAGACGGTTTCGTGCTGCTTATCTGCACGCATGTGCAGTTCGACGACATCAGCTGTGGTAGATGCCAGATCAATCGAAAAGGTCAGATCATAATGCACACCATCAGACACAGGAATATCGGTTGGCTTTGTCCCCACTACCATATGCTGCGACTCATACGGGTCAACATGGAACAGTGAGAGCTCTCGAACAGGCTCGAATGCCAGCTTATCCCCACCTTCGAGGCGTACCTCCCGCGGAACACAGAATGACCCACACCAACCTTCCCGATATGTCGGTCCCCAGTCCTTCCAAAACGGCATCCAATCCCAGCAATTCGCCCAAGCCAGCATGATCCTACGTCCTGCACCATCCAGAAAGGTCTGAGGCGCATAGAAATCGAATCCCCAGTCAATCTCTCCATTCGAGGTATAAGAGAATCGTCCGGTCCTATAATCGAAATCGCCAATGAAATAGACGACTGTGCGTTCTCCTGCCCCCATTGGCGAACAGATTAGGACATAACGGTCACCAAGTTGAAAGAAATCGGGGCACTCCCACATATAGCCCCATTCGCCCCTACTCTCCGCCATGGTATTGAGGAACTGCCAGTTGATCAGATCGTTGGAACGATAGAGGAGGACACAGGCCTGACCGTGCCGTTGCGCCCCGCATATCAGGTAATAAGCGCCTTCATGCTCCCAGACCTTGGGATCACGAAAGAAATCATGAGACACCCCCTCGGGGGCGCTGATGATCGGATTACCTTCATATTTGCTGAAATGGATGCCGTCATCGCTCCAGGCCAGGCACTGATTCTGCTCAAACCCTCTGCCATTATTGGAGGTGCCGGTATACAGCAGATACAGCCTGTCGTCCTTGACAATGGCGCTCCCGGAGAAACAGCCACCTTGCGGATGGTCGTCGTACCATTCGCTTGGAGCCAATGCGATCGGCAGATATCTCCAATGGAAAAGATCATCACTGACCGCATGACCCCAAAACATACGACCCCAAAACCCGCTATAGGGATTGAACTGATAAAAGATGTGATATTGCCCGCGGAACCAGATCAAGCCATTGGGATCGTTGATCCAACCGGTCTGTCCCATGAAGTGGTATTCCTGCCTCATAACTCCTGCAGACACCTGAGCCTTATGATCGTTAATATGCTGTTGTGCATGCGCAATGGCAAAGGCCATGCTCTTCTGGGACATTTCCGATTTTCCTTTCACTTGGTCAATGGTCAGCGGTCAAACGCCCGACGTTGCTCTGCGGCAAACTGCGTATTCAATTCAGACTCGCGAGCAGTCTTCTCCTCCTTAAGGCGGAACTGCTCCTGTCGCAGCGGTCTATAAGCCTTCCAACGACGCTTGTAGGATTCCCTGGCCTCACGCATATCGTCAGTCAATGAAGGCATATCACCGTCTCGCGTGGCATAGGTAGGCACATCGGGTATCCGCTGAGCTACCGGCAGGATATGCAACGGCGTTTCATCAGGCATAGTCTGATACCAGTAAGCGGTCGAACTCCAGTCATCAGAAAGCTGGTTGGCGTGTCCGTGCTCGATGCTGACTCTCAGACTCTTAGAGAATCTGACTGGATCAGTGATATGGAATCGATATGAGACCTGCACACCATCTGAATCTGCTTCATGGACAATGGTGCCGAAGAAGGGGAAAGAGTTTCTCTGCATGCCCCAGGCATTATTGAAGTAATCCTCAGTGCCGGTACCATTGAGACTGGGATATTCTTCTCCATCTATGAAGAACATGTCGTTGCCTTCACCCCACCAACTGCCTTGATAATGGTGAACGGTCAGATTGCACCCTACGTAGTGTCCCGTTCCCTTGACATCCAAAAGGGTGTAATTATTCTCACCCTTGAGGTTTCGTACTCCATTGACTTCCGGCGCATTGACCTGCAGATCGTCACCCCAACCCGCACAGCGGGCGGTTCTGTTCCAGCAAGCATGGAAATACGCCGTATCGGCAGGAAGACGATCCCTATACATTTCATAATCAATGTTGAAATACAGAATGAAAGGCAGATCACCCTCGTTGATGATATCGATGCGAGCCTTTCGATCAAACGGCATCGGGAAGTAGCACGACACCGAACAGGGTGCGCCAAATCTTCCAGCCTCTTCCGGTTTGAGCGAAACATTGAAGGGCAGAGATGAGAAATTGCCCGGATAGCTGTTCCCTATACAGAAAAAGTCTCCCAGGGGGGCAAGAACACTTGGGCTGTCCTGATCATCCCATGTAATGCTGATCAGCACTTTCCGATAATAGAATGGGTCATAATCATCCCAGACCACGCCTAGGGCGGGACCGATTTCCATGACTGGAGCTGCCTGTGCCATCTGCTGGGGATCCATGATCGAAGGAGCCACCACCCTCCTGCAGGAGGATGTCATCCACATGTGCGTGATGCAGCCAGGGCCTTCTATTTCGCCCAAGCAAGTGGTCTTACCAGCCGGGACCTCCCAATAATCCTGATTTTTTCCGCTATGGTCCCAGCTCGACAATCTGCCATTGCGTGCATTAGCAACCTTTGTCAGGTCTCCAAACAGTCCATTTATATTATTCATTTTCTACCCTTTCGTTGTCTATTGATTAGCGATGGTCAAGCAGTGATTTCCTAATTCATCCCTTGACGGCCCCGGCAACCATGCCGCCTACGATCTTCTTTTGGAAGACCCCATAGAAAATCAGCTCGGGGATGATGATCATGACGCTGGATGCCACAATTCCGCCATAGTCGACCGTGTAGGTACCTTTGAAGAACGAGGCGCCCATGGCCAGTGTGTAGTCGGCCTGCCTGCGCAGCATGACCGATGCAAAGGGATATTCATTCCACATGTAAAGCACGTTGAATATGACCACAGTAGCGATGACCGGTTTGGTCATGGGCAGGATGATACGAACCATGAGATCCCATATGGAACACCCATCAATAATCGCCGCCTCGTCAATTTCAGGCGGCAACGCTTGGAGATAGCCGACGAAGAGGAGGGTGTTGAAAGAAATGGACGAGGCCACATAGGGAAACACCAGGGCCCACTGTTCGCGCAGTCCGAAGAATATGTTGATCTTATACACCGGAAACAGCAGAATGAAGGGTGAAACGCACAACCCTGCTATAAGAAACCCATAGACCAGCCGCCGCAGATTGGGATGCTCGAACACCATCCTTGCAAGAGCGAATGAGCTCAGGAAGGTTATGACAAGCTCGATGGCCAAGGCGACCACGCAGACCATGAAGGTATTGGCATATAGCCTTGGATAATCAAGTGTTTTTAGTGCGTTGACGTAGTTGCCCCAACTTAAGGTATGCGGCAAAGCCAGTGGATTGGACAGAATTTCTGCGTTGCTTTTAAACGACAGCACAAGCATCCAGATGAAGGGGAACACCACCAGAACGGTAATGATGGCGATTAGAACATACATTATGCGTTTTGTTCGTTTCGCAAGCATGCTTACTCACTCTTCCTACTGAAGATGAAGTACAGCCCTGTAAGGGCCAGTGAAATAAGGAACGTGACACTGGCGATGGACATGCCATATCCATAGTCGCTGCTGGTGAAAGTCATGGAATAGCTGTAGGTCACCAGAGTCTCAGAGAGATGGTTGGGGCCGCCGCCGGTGGTCTGCTGTACAATTTCAAATATCTTAAATATCCCTGTGATGATTAGGACTGCAACAGTCGATATTGTGGAGCGCATCATCGGTATTACGACATAACGCACGCGCTGCCAGCCCGTAGCACCATCGATTTGAGCAGCCTCCAGAACCTCTTCAGGGATCATCTTCAACCCGGCGATGAAGATGGTGACCAGATATCCTAGTTGCTGCCAGAAGTAGATAATGGCGATGCTGTACGGGGAAAGAACAGTCCCGCCTATCCACTGCTTGGCCCACCCCCGCAATCCGATTGCTCTAAGCAGACCATTGATGATGCCCACCTTCGGATCCAATATGTAGACCCAAATAATGCCCACGATAATAGGGGCGATAATCGCTGGAGAGAAGATCAACGATTTGGAAAGATCAATAAATCGTAGTTTGTTATTGAGAAGCAGTGCGATGAAAAAGGAAAGAATCATGAGCAGCACGGAAGCGACAACAAAGATGATTATTGTGTTCGCGCCCGATTTCCAAAAGAATGGATCATGGATGAGTCGAACATAGTTGGACAATCCGATGAATCTTGCCTGTCCGATTCCGGAATATCTGGTAAAGCTGTACCAGATAGCTATAGCTATGGGAGCAATGATAAAGATCACGTAAACCAAACACGTGGGTATCAGAAATCCCACCTTGTACCGCGTTTTGCTGAGCCAGCGCATATAATGCCGTTTCTTCCGTGTATGATCCCCGCATTCCCCCAAATCCCCCGTTTGGAGAAGAGGCGGGCATATTCAATTACTTATGACTGGTTTTCCAGGCTTGATCGATCTTGTCCAAGCCTGCGGAAGGTGTATAAGTACCTTGGATCACTCCGAAAATAGCGTCATAGAGAGCCTGCTGACTGGCTGCATCCAAGGTGAGATCCGGCGCAGATGCCGGGGAAGGCCAATCCTTGCCAAGCGCCTTGAGCATCTCATTCATGGCATACTGGCTTGACGTCGCTTTCAGCCCTGGATAGCTGGTCGCGGGGAAGGTCGATTTGGCGTAGGACATCTTTGCCGCCTGCTCCCCGTAATAGAACTTGAGAAACTCGTAGACACCGGCTTTCATGGTCGCATCATCGCCTACAGCCTTGTTGACCACGATAGGATTCGCCGGGACTCTCATGGATACATTTTGGTCATATGAGGAATCGCTGAACTTTGGACCCCACCAGAATCCAACTTTGTCCCCTAATGAAGAATCAAATTCAGCACAATCCCACTGCCCGGATCCGAATAAAGCAGCTTTCCCGTCATTAAACTGCTGCTTGGCATCGAAGTATTCAATGGTCGAAACATTTTCCGGAAACGCACCGGCCTTTGCCAGCCCTTCAATTTTATTAAATGCCTTCAGAAAATCAGGATTGTTGAATTGCTCTTTTCCTGCCTCGATCTTCTTCAGATTATCCTGCCAGCCGTATCGAACCAAGAACTCGTTAAATTCCCACATCGTATAGGAGCTGTTTTTGCTGCCTATAGCGATGGGCGTATATCCTCCTGCCTTGATCTTGGGAAGCGTCTCCATCAGCTGCTCGTATGTGGTGTCATCGTTGGGATAAGAAATCCCCAACTTGTCGAAAATTCCCTTGTTATAGAAGAAGCCTTGCACATTGCTCTGATAAGGAAGCCCGTATTGGCCAGTCTGCTTGTCTTCGAACGAGTCCTTCCCTCCGGCAATTGCCTTGGCCGCTGAAGGATTTTTCTGCAGAAAATCACGGAGGTCCAACAAAGTTCCGGACTTACTGTATTCGGGAGCTTCGCTGGCATCGATCCAGAACAGTTGGGGCAATGTGCCATCAGAAGCTTCGAGCTTCATATTTTTGGAGTGAGATTCCTTGTCAGATGCCTCGAAGACCACCTTATATTTGCCTTGATGCTTCTTGTTGAATGCCTGCACTATGTCATAAGTCACAGCCTCCTGCTTTTTCGGATTGGCCACATGAATGCCAAATTTGATAATCGTAGACCCGCTGGCATCCTTGCCCTGATTGCCGCACGCTCCCAGCATGCCCAAGGACAAAATCCCGGCCAAGCAGGCCGCAACAGTTTTCACCACGTTGTGTCTGTTCATTTTCTTATCCTTTTTGTAACCCACCAGTAGCCGTTTCCTTTCAGAAACAAGAGCACGTTCGTCTTGGACCCGGTCACGGTAACTCACCACCTTCATCAGCAGACCAAGCATCAGACAGTTGCGATCCGTTATATGTTAACCGAATAACATATTCAGGATGCTATTGAGTACAGTTCCAAAGACTGGAGTACTGGTTTACATCAGCAATCTGTCGTAGATAACTGTATTTACAAGCCTTTCTTGAACCTGCTGGTTACAGCCTACATCAATAACGACATATGTCAACCGGATAACATATCCCCCTTAATTTTGTGTTTGCAATTCACTTAGTAGCTAGTGTCCGGCCAGCAAAAAGGGTGCAGCATAAATGAAGTGCAGCAGATACATCAACGATGACGGAAAATAAACAACGGGCCATCAGGAACCAGGGCGATGACCCGCTGACATGCCATGCATGGCCCGATATGATCAGTTGCCGGCTCGGACTTAGACCAGCGCCGAATCCTCCCTATGCTTCCACAGGCAGATGCCGCCGAATACCAGCAGCCAGACCAATCCCAGTATGGCTGGATACCTGGTGTCGGGGGCCAGGAAGAGCGAGAGGTAGATCAGAACAAAGAAGGCGATGGCAACGGCTCCAGTCACCCGGTAGGCCGGCATGATGAACCCATCAGGCATGAAGTCCTTGCTGGTCCGGTAGCGGCGGTGAGCAAGCAGAGTCAGGATGTAGATGAATATGATGACCGCGCTGGAGCAGGAGGTGAACAGGACGAAGGTGTCCTCAAAGCCGGGCAGCATATGCAGTACCGGAGATAAGAGGATCAGCACTCCGGACAGGATGATGGCCCGGGCGGGCACCTTGCCGCGGCGCGAAATCGTATGCAGGCTGCGCATCACAGGAGAGTGGCCGGCGGCGGCCAGTTGGAAGAGGTTGCGGCCGGCGGAGTAGAGCAGGGAGTTCAGCGAGGAGCTGGCTGCCGTGATGACCACGAAGAAGACCAATGCAGCCGCCCAGTCCACCCCGGCGTAACGGAAGACCATGACGAAGGGCGAGGTGAAGCTGCCGTCAGCGTTGGGGCGGAAGGAGCGCCAGGGCACGATCAGCATGATGGCGACCAGGGCGCCCACGTAGAAGATCAGCACCCTCAGGATGATCTGATTGATGGCCTTGGGCAGGACCTTGCGGGGATTCTGGGTCTCGGATACGGTCACCCCCACGAATTCGATCATCTCGTAGGCGAAGAAGACCATCTGGAAGCTCATGAAGAAGGCCATCCACCCGTTGGGCGCCAGGCTCAGACCGGTGGTGATGTTGTCCAGGCCCGCATGGCCGGCCGGGCTGATCCGGTCCTGTCCCGGCATGTGAACGGCAGGATAGTGGAATCCCATGATGAGCATGACCACGGCTGTGGCAATCATGGCCAGGATCAGGGTGATCTTGATCATGGAGAACCAGAACTCGGTCTCCCCGAAAACCCTCACGGCAATCAGGTTGATGCACACCATGGCCGTCAG
>NZ_JBVPQK010000073.1:0-10923 GCF_058197115.1 Bifidobacterium sp. POST2/T3 (B1) | reverse complement strand
GAGGAATGGACCTGGTTCAAGGATGCCTCCGAAGACTTCTTTGCCCAGGTCGGTGATGCCGGCGGCGCCCAGGCCCAAGGGCCCTACGATCACGACCACCCACAGGTCGCCGCCCTGCCCCACCAGGATAATTTCGTCTGCATTCAACCGGAATCACGCGGCCAGCGCGCGGTCTGGGTCCGCAAGGACCAGACGGAATGAAGGCCGGTTCAAGCCAGGACGATCACCTGGTCTTCCCTGACTTTCTGGGCCGCCCTGTGGAGGAAGCCGCCCGGATGCTTCTGGGCTGCCTGATCATCCGGGATTACGAGTCGGAAGGTGAGCAGGCCAGGGTTCGGATTGTGGAGACGGAAGCCTACGATCAGAATGATCCGGCCAGCCATGCCTATCACGGGCAGTCAGCTCGCAATGCTGCCCTCTTTGGCCCCAGCGGACACATGTATGTCTACTTCACCTATGGAATGCACTACTGCATGAACATCTCCTGCCAGGAGGATGGATTCGGTGCCGGCGTGCTGATTCGAGCCTGCCAGCCAGTGCAGGGTCTGGACCTTCTGCGCAGCCACAGGCATGGCCTTCACCCGGACCGGGAGCTGACCAACGGTCCCGCCAAGCTCTGTCAGGCCTTGGACATCGACAAGCGCAACTACGGCCATGACCTTAGAAAATCGCCTATCCGTCTGGCAGCCGCAGGACTGAACCAGGACGAGACCATCACGGCAACCCCCCGAATAGGCATATCCCACGCCAAGGAGACCTTACGGAGGTTCGTCATCACCGGCAACCCCTACCTGTCGCGATGAGCGGGCGAAAAACCTGCACTTCTGGCTTGTAAAACTTGGAGGGTGGCTTATTGCTCAATGAAGCGTGACTCGACGCAGCTCTGGAAGCGGACAACCGAGAGAATGACGGCAGCCAGCAGAGCGATGATCATCATGCCTATGAAACTGCCGGTTACTGGGTCCAGCCCAAACGCTGCTGAGAAAGCCTTGAAAGCCCAGGTGGATGCCGTAAAACCAAGACTGGTGGTGGCCGAGAAAACTCCCATGACCAAGGGATAGCGTCTTTGCGGAGTCAGGTTGGACAGGAGGAAGGGACAGGTGGCCATATTGATGGCACTGCCCGAGCCAACCAAGAAGGCCGACAAACAGACTAGCGGGAAGGAGCGGGTGGCCAAGAAGAGCAGGGCGCCCAAGGCCATCAGGAGGAAGGCGACCGGAATGGTCCATTGCTGGCAAACCCGCTTGATGCCGTTGATGCTAAGCCCGATCACGACTGACGAACCCGTATTGAACATCAGGGCCACCCCTGCTGCACTGGTGCCGCCCAAACCGTACTTGGCTATGTAGACCGCGAGCTTGTTGTATAGAACCGCCACCAGGAAAATGCTCAGGAATCCGATGAGAATACAGGAAATGGTAGCCCACCAGCATTGTCGGCCCTTCTGGGAGGGCAGTGCTTCAGACCCTACGGCCTTTTCTGACTCCTCCTCGACGGCACCGACTCCGGGAACCATGAAGATGACCAAGACCAGGGCGGGCAAGGCCAGGAAATAAAGCCAATAGTTGTGCAGCCACCCTCCCTTGGCCAGGACACCGCCCAGCGCAAGGACCAGCATGGAAGAGCCATCCTGAACAGCCAGGACCAGCCCCATCAGCGCCGCCAACTGCTTCCCGCGGAAGAACCTGGCCGACAGGCTGGGGAGAACTGTAGTGGCGATGCCCACGCCGAACCCGACAACCAAGGCAAAGAAGAGCAGCTGGCTTACGCTGCTGTGCACCAAAAGGGGCAACAAACCACCCAGGGCGACACACAGACAGCAGATGCAGGCAGCCGTTTTGAAACTCATTCTGGTCAAGAGTTGACCAAATAAAAGAGCTGAAACTATGGCCGCCGAAGAGCCGATGGAGACCACCGATTCAACCGTGGAAGGATCAGCGTGGGGAAAGGATGCCTGGATGGCTGCAACGGAAGGAGAGATGATGGAGTCAAAACGCGACATGATGGCCAAGGCCATGATTCCGACCAGAACCCCAAGATTCCGTCTGGTCAATATTCCTGTGTCCTTGGACTTAGACGCGCACGGGTCCGGTTCCACCGTTGCTGCCTCCCTCTCAATGTCAGCGGCACCATTCCTGGTTGATGGTGGGTAGTCTACTCCAGCAGCAGGGCCATGCCAACCAACACGACGAGGAAGAGCAGATTAAAAGCAGTATAGATTTTCAGGTACTCACCTTTCTTGCTCGGATACTGCTTGACTACAGCCTTGTAGGAGATCAGCGACGCCATTGAAGCGACCAGGGTTCCGAGCCCGCCCAAGTTAGTGCCCAGAATGATTGAGCGCCAGGCTGTCGAAAAACCTGAGACCAGGAGGGCGGTGGGTACATTGCTGATGAGCTGGCTGCACAGGACCGAAGTGATCAGGGGATGGATATTGACCAGGCCGCTGACCAGGTTGTAGAACTGGGGGATCCGCCTGGCATTGCCTATGAAAATGAAGAAAGCCACAAAGGTCAGAAGCAGGCCCCAATCCACATGCAAAAAGACCCGTCTGTCGCAGATCATGAAGGTCACAACCACCACCAGGACCATGGTCCACTGGGGAATCAGCTTGGCGACACCGAGCAGGCAAACAAGAAAGAGGAAGAGGTAGATGGCGATGCGCCATCCGCTGGACCGCTGCATCTCCTTGACCTGGGGCTGTATCCCCTCCTTCCTGGGCGCTAGTATGCTGCGGCGAATCTCTTGTGCATCCATGCCCTCGAACTTGTCCAAATGCTGATTCCTGAAGGCGAACCAGCAGCACAGGAAGAGCATCAGGGCCGCAACCAGGGCGTAAGGCGCCATAAGGAGGAGGAACTCCCCAGTAGGCATCTCCGAGCGGGCCTTGAGATATAAGTTGTGGGCATTGCCAATCGGCGTCAACATGCTGCCCACATTGGCGCCCAGAGTCATCAGTGTGGCGATCAGCAGGGCATGGCTTTCCAGACCGGCCATGATAAGAACAGCAATAGCAAAGGGTACGAAGGTGACCAGGGCTACATCATTCGTGATGAACATACTAGAGAAGAAAGGCAGCGAAACCAGAACCAAGGCCAGACCGCGCACCGAGCGGACACGGCTCAAAAGACTGGCCCCAATGGCATGAAAGACCCCGATGCGCTGAAAGCCGCAGACCACCATCATCAAGGAACCCAACTGGGTGAGGGTATTGACGTGGATGTAGCCCAAATACTGTCGGTCTGGAGGAATGAGGATGCAGGATACGAGAGCGACGACTGCAGCGACGACCAGGACGGTTTCGTTTTTCAGCAGTCCGATCACCCGATGTTGCATAGTCACCTCCGGCGAACGAATTCCTCACTTAGTTTACGCGCCCGCCCCCGGCTTACTGGACCTTCCCATGCGCTATTTTCCGCTCCTGAGCCTATGTCGGGGCACTCGTGACTTACTGGCTGCTAGCCTGCCTGGCCCCGACTTTCGACTCTTGTCGGATAGGCATAAAATATGGAAGGGTCCTGCGAATCAGTGCATTCGCAGGACCCTTATTAGACTGCAATGTTACTTGCCATCTATTCGTTCCTGGTCGAGACTCAGGATGATATCCGACATCCTTCATTGCTCATCGATAACTTTCAGATGTTCAGAACAAATCACAAGCGAGTCATCTTGCCGTTCTGATTTACCGTCCTTAATTTCATGCTGAACATAGTCAGAAAACTACAACCAGCTCAGCCAATTACTATTGGACCTCATCCTGCTTGGGAATGAGGAACGAGCAAAGGAATGCAAGAACGATAAGAACAGCAGAACCAATCATGGAGGAGACATAGCCCGCCTGCGCGCCGGATGAACCAGCCACAAGGTTCATTATGGCGTACAGAGCTGCGTAGCTCAGTCCGGCTCCTAGATTGAATCCGCCGGAATTCAGCCCCGGAAGATACCCGGTGTTGTCAGCTGGCGAAAGCACCACGCCAAGTCCGTTTAGCATGATATTAACCGTTCCCGCATATGAAACACCTAGGACCAGAGACATCACCACTAGAGACCAGACGCTTGGTGACAGACAGACGTAAATGCCGAAAATCACACCTACTATGCTCACTAGCTGACCCGCACGGAGTACCTTGTGGTATCCATATTTTGATGCCAGTATTCCAGCAACAGGTCCAAAAGCCAGACCGATGAGCGCATAGGGAGTCAGAGTTGCAAACGAAACCACGCTGGCACTCATTCCGGCACCAGCTTTGGAATCCTGGGCCAGGGCGGGTACAACTCCATTCATGATTGCAAATACACCAACCATGGTGGTCAGAGTGGTGAGCAAAAGCCCCCAAGTCCGCCGCTGCTTCAGATAAGTTGTCGTCACCATCGGAGCTTTGCTCCTCTTCTCCGTATTCCAGAAGACCACGAAGAACAGCGCAGCCACTACCAATTCAATAAGCACCATAAGCCAGTTGGCCGCAGCGAGCTTCTCGGCCTCGTTGATGGCGAGATAGGCGCAAACGAATGCAATGCAGAGGAATACCACACCAGCCCAATCCATGCGGGGTGTCTGTGCGGCATGACTTTCCTGGGCAAAAGCGGCAACCAGTATGATAGCCAGCACGGCAACAGCAACCATGAACCAGAATACTGAACGGAAGCCAAAAGTCCCTGCCAGCCACCCGCCCAGTATGGCATCAACGCCTGCGATACCGCCATTTACGGCGGTAAGAATTGACATGAGCCTGGCATACCTTGCATCTTCTGTTACCTGCGCGTGCAGCATAATCAAAGTCATGGGGACAACGGGACCTGCAACCCCCTGAATGACTCGCCCAATCATGAGCACGAGCACGTTGGGCGCAAAAGCCGACACAACACAACCAATGGCAGTCAGAACCAGAATGCCCAAAAGCACTTTCTTACGACCGACCAAGTCACCCAGCCTAGGAAGGAAGAGCGAAAAGACAGCGCAAGAGGTGAAGAAAACCGTCTGAGAAAGCCCGATTTGAGAGCTTGTAGTATGCAGCTCATGCTCCATAGTCGTCAACGCGGGAGAAAGCATGGAAGCGTTGAGCTGGAAAGCAAAGATAGCGGCCATAAGAGCGGTCATCAGGGCAACAATCGATTTGCCACCCTCGTCGAGAATCTTGGATGATTCTTTAGTCATCGTTCATCCTATCTTTTCGATGGCATCAATAATCAGGTTCCAGAAACCATCGAAGTCCAGTTTCACGGCAACCTGAGTATGGCAATCCTCAGGGCTGGGCTCCGGACCACGCAGATCCGCCACGGTCATTCCCGTCGTCAACTCACCCCTCAGCTCGATGTCAACAGGGCATCGACGAGTCTTGACGATATTTGGATCAATCAAATACGCAATGGTGCAGGGGTCATGGACAGGAGGGTCGACAAACGCCTGGTTGTCTTTGTATGTCTTCCTGAAGAAATCCATGAGTCCACTGACGAAATGGGCCAGGTCGGTTCCAACACCTTCTATGCGCTTCTGAACCTCTGGTGTGCAAAGGGCCTGGTGGGTTAAATCCAAACCGACCATAGTGACCGGCCAAGGTTCATTGAAAACGATATGTGCAGCCTCCGGGTCCACTTTAATATTGAACTCGGCAACAGCACTCCAGTTACCGACATGATAGCCACCGCCCATAAGGACGACTTCCTTGACCCGTTCGACAATTCGCGGCTCCTTACGAGCAGCCATTGCTATGTTGGTCAGCGGGCCAGTAGGGACCAAAGTTATAGTGCCTGGTTCGTTCTTCATGATCGTGTCGATGATCCAGTCAACTGCATGACCGGCATCCAGCGGACGGATCGGTTCTGGCAGTGTGACACCATCCAGGCCTGTTTCACCATGAATGGAGGCAGCAACTTCCTGCGGGCGAACCAGGGGTCTGTCACAACCAGCATGCACAGGCACATCGTTTGCATGAGCCATTTCAAGCACAGCCCTGGCATTATATGTCACCTTATCAAGGCTTTGATTGCCACCTACCGTGGTGACGCCCAGAAGATCAATGGCCTGACTGCCAACAGCCAAGAGAATGGCCACGGCATCGTCATGACCCGGGTCAGAATCCAAAATAACTTTCCGCTTCATAAGCGTTCTCCGTTCTTTGTTTACTTCATAATGATCATTACCGAGTTCCAAAACCTTCCAAGAGATCGTGGGCTGCTGCCTCATCAACCGTACGGGGGGTATTATCGGCAAATCGCTCATTGGCAACTGCCGAGGCATTGCCCAGCAGTTCAGAATGATCAATTTGGTAGGTATCGAATGGATGCATTCCAAGTATGTTATCCCGAAAGTCTTTGAAAGCTCGCACAGCCAGGACCGTCGTCTGCTCCTGAGGTGCGGATTCCGGATATACAGCCCCTAGAATCTGACCGATCTCACGTACTTTCTTAGGGCGAACCGGACCCACAAACTCCAAGACTGAAGGGAGGGCGTAAGCCACTGCTTCGCCATGGACGATATGATAGCGGGAACCGAGCACATGGGCGATGGAATGACCGACGATCGTACCTGTATTATTCAGCATCCAACCTGCCAGGTTCGCGGCAACCATAACCCTTCCTCTAGCCTCTATGTCATTGCCGTCATGCACAGCCCGTGGCAGGTATTGGTACAGAAGATACATAACTTTTTCGCAAATAGCATCAGTCATTGGACTTGATAGACGGGACAGATACCCTTCTGCTGCATGACCAAAAGCATCAAGGCCGCAGGCGATGGTCATTGCGGGAGGCAAAGTCTGAGTTAGCTCAGGATTGAGTACGGCATATTCACTGACAGCAGGATCAGCCAAAACAGTCATTTTCGTCTTCGACGATTCATCAGTAACGACAAGGGCATTAGACATTTCGCTACCAGTCCCCGCAGTCGTAGGAACACTGATCTGTCCGCGGCAAGGCGAGATCGACTTGGATGGATCAGTGTAATCCAGAATGTCTCCTCCATTAGTTCTGACGATGTTGACTCCTCGAGCCACATCCATCGAGCTGCCACCGCCAATGGCAATCAAACTATCTGCATTGTGCTGTTTGAAAGCCAGAAAAGCATCGTTGACTATTCCGGCAGCAGGATCAGGACCAACGCTGTTAAAGACTGAAACCGCGATCCCTGATGAGCGGAGCAAATCAAGAGCCTTGACCACCAAAGGCATCGTCGATACAAAATGGTCAGTTACCACCAAAGGCCGTTTATAAGATTCGGTCTGTAGTATCTCTTTTAAGGTTTCGCCCAAATCATGAGTGGAAAGAACCTTTACATGCTGCAACATCTTGTACTGCATAATCAGCAACCTACCCCCGCAGCCGCCTGGTCGGCCTTCTTGCAAAATTCACGTACCTTGTCAATATCTTTCTGCATATATCCATCCGGATACTTGATACTTGTCTTAGTGAGCGAATCCACACCATAGGGTCTACATTTCTTTATAGCCTCTGCCACATTGTCTGGACCAAGTCCTCCGGCCATGATGACTGGCTTCCCGCATTCCTTGACAATTCGTGCATCGATGTTCCAGTCATGAGTCTGCCCGCTGGCACCTATGCCCGTATCTGGGGCCAGACCGGAATCGGTGAGTATGAAATCACAGAAAGCCGCGAGACGCTTGGCCCGCTCAACAGCTGATTCGTCGTCCACCAGAACCGCCTGCATAAGCTTGGTTTCGGGCGCAGCATTTTTCAGCCGTTCGGCAAAGGTCTTATCCGCTTCATACCCATCACCAGCGATATGAAGGATGTCCGGTTGAATTTCTTTAGCGAGTTCGATCATCTCATCTGGATCATTGGTCAGCATAATAGCCACAGCTTTTACTCCGCGGTTCCTGCATTCATCAAAAATCTTATGCACTCGATCCAATGGAACTCTTTGAGCAGGTACGCCACCGTTCTGCATCGGCACCAATCCAATATGATCGGCACCTGCCTCCATGGTTTTAACGCTCTCGTCATAGTGAATGATGGAATAGAGTTGCTTGACTACCATTGTTCTCCTTTACTGACAAACTCGCAGTGTGGTCAAATTCCTTATTCATGCAACCATCAAAGGTGCAGACATCTTCTTACGTATCTTTTGCACATCGATATCTGGAACTGCCCTGGTGCATTCCAATGCAATGCTGGAGGCGGCCTGAGCTATACGACCCACCTCGCGTATAGGACGATTCGGATCGTCGAAGTAGCTCCATGTGATGGCAGCCATTCCCGTGTCACCAGCACCATTGGCAGTAGCTATGGTCGTGGGGTAAGGAGGAACATGAACCATTTCTTCCGCCCCGGAAGTCCGAGAAGCACACAAAATGCCCTCTACCCCAAGAGATATGTAAACGGTTTTGACTCCTTTGTCCATAAGCCAGGCAGCCCCATCTTCGGCTGAAGCGCTGTCGTGTATATCGATTCCGCTTAACTTGCCTGCCTCAATTGCGTTGGGCTTAAGCACACTCATCTTATTAAGAATAGGCAGAAAATGATTCGCTTTAATTGTCGAAACCGTATCACCGAAAAGCGGCGAGGTTACGTTATCTCCGATCCACTCCATGGTTTTAGGCGCTAGATTCGCATCCAAAAGACAAATCGCAGCCCCATTGATAAAATCAAGACGGGCTTTCAGGAATGAAGGCGTAATCTGTTCGCAGATATCCATGTCATTGACCGCTACGAGCATGTCACCTGTTTCATCAGTAATAAACATGTATGTCGATGATCTGAAATCATCCAGACGCTTTGAGTATTCTAGATGAATGCCGTTCTCTTGACAGTTCCGCTCCATAACACGTCCATTGGCATCATTGCCATAAACGGTCACTAAGTATGTGGGCACCCCAAGATGGGCTAGTGATTGCGCCATATTCTGCCCGACCCCGCCAACCGATAAACTAACCTTACCTGGATTGGAATCACGATCTACGATGGCGGTGTTCGGACGTCCACAAATGTCCATATTCATGCCACCTATAACGACAACATATCGCTCGGTATCGCATGAGGGCTCTGAGAAATCCACCATTGGAACCAGCCTCCTTGCCAGCAGTTGTGCCGTTCAACACAACTAACAACTGTTTTGTCTCATAAACAATTGTTAGTTTCATCATAAAAGAAGACTTATTGCACTGTCAAATGAATCAAAGTCTGGTATTGATTTGCTGCCAAGAGAGCAGTCTAAGCTTGCTTCGTCAAAAGAAATGGTGGTCATCAATTCAAGAGTGGCTAATCAGACTCATGCAAAAAGAGAATGACGACGAGCTCTCAACGTTGCTGAGCTAAAACGCGGATTAACTGACTGAATGCAGTCCATGGCCATAGAAGCCGCGGCATATGCTGTTTCCGCACAGTCCCGATAGTCCATTTTCTTACTATGAGACCAAAGAAGAGCGGACAAGGCAGCCGAAGCTGCACCGTTATTATGCCTGCCCTTGGTCGTTTGACCATCAGCACAAAATACGTAGTTACTTCCCTGGCTGTAGAGGTTGCCGACTCCATCCATAAGCAGATACACACGGTGAACTCCCGCTTTGTGCAGACGACGAGCGCAGGCCAGGCTGCTCTGTTTATCGGAAGCATCGGTGCCTGTCAGCAATTGTGTCTCAGCACGGCTAAGCACCAAAGTATCTATTCTGTTCAGCACGGTTAGCAGACGCGAAGCTTTATTGACAGAAACAACTCGAGCATAAATCGGACCCGAATAATGGTCACATACCCAGGCAATCGAAGCAGCAGTTAAGCTGGAATCGATAACAACTGCTTTTGCATTGGCAATGACATGCGCACGCTCGCGCAAAAAAGTCGGGCTGATAAGTTCGCTGCTGGCCATATCATCCAACCCCACCAGCGGATCTCCGTCAGGACCACTTACTGAAAGATAGGTGGAAGTCGGAGTATTGCTCAGTTGCTGACAGTATCTTATGTCAAGACCATTGGCCATGGCATCTTTCTTGAAGAACGCTCCGTTTTGATCGTCTCCATAGACCGACAAGAGATAATTCTTTACGCCCAAACAGCCTAAATCATACGATATATTACGACCTATACCACCAGGACTGAACGTGATTTTTCCAACATTCGAGGAATGGCTTACTACGGGATTTACTGACATGCCATAAATGTCCAAGTTGATTCCGCCTATCACTGCAACATAGGTAGGCGGTGAAACTATATACCCTTTGCCAAGTAAGTATCCTTTCTTCACGAGGTTGGATATGTGCGCAGCAACACCGGAACGAGTGATGCCGCAAAGATGCGCCAGTTCGTTCTGGCTAATCATTGGATTCTGTCTGATCAATCCCAATATCTGTTCTTCGCGATTGGTCACCGCCATAGATGCCTCACCTCACTTGCTCAGACAAATCCGATTCACAATCTAGCATCATTTTGAACTACAACCGGTTTACTTCTCGACCTGATAAGGCGTATTTGTTTGCCAAATCGAAGTAATCCGCAGTACAAGATGAGAACGGTCAGCCCTTATATGAGGTCTTGAGCATGTCTGCTCAAACAATTCCCAAAGGTTTCAACTCATGCCATAGGGACAACGGCCATTGCAGTCAGAAGCCAAGGCTGCCGAACTTTCTTGCAGACAAGACTTCACCACAACTGCAACTGTTGGTGATCATCCTGATCGAAGAATATCTATCCGCATCCAAAGCCAAACGGGTCATTGCGATGCAACAAACATAGGCAATCGAATACAGTTTCTTGATTTATGCGACGAACCGGCACCGAACCGATGGCAGGAGGGCCGACTGATAGGCTCGAAATCATGATCAGCAAGGAAACGGAAACAGCGGTGATGGATTTTGTGCACGAGCGCGACTGGGATCAATTCCACACACCCGCCAACCTAGCCAAATCAATTTGCATCGAAGCTGCCGAGCTCTTGGAATGCTATCAGTGGGGGGACGATCCCAGGGACGGAGATGA
>NZ_JBVPQK010000072.1:0-10953 GCF_058197115.1 Bifidobacterium sp. POST2/T3 (B1) | reverse complement strand
TCGCCGCCGATATGCAGGATGCCGCCACCCGCGCTCTTGCCGGCCAGGACTATCTGGTCCAGGAGGCCGAGCTCCAATCAGAGAACGATGTAGACCAAGCCAACTGATTGCTTTAGGTTTGGGCCCCAAATCACTAGCGGACGTATTTGCTGACGCTTTTCATCTTGAGCAAAGCGTCGGCCAGCCAGCGATAGATATCATCCCATTGGTCTTGTTTGTAATCAGTACGCCTAGTCAGAGTCAGGTGGCGTGACTTCTTGTCTACATCCTTATCATCCCAGCTCAAATCACCCTCCTGGCCCGACAGGTCGCTCTCGACCTGAGACTTGTGCTCAAGGAAGTCCACGTATTTCGCAGGATCATGAAAGAGGAATTCAACAGTGGCGTACCCGTCCCTGATGCCGATGAGGCCTGCCAGATTGCAGCCAGAAACGGGCGAGCCAAAACTCAGCCGGTACTTCGTATGGTCGGTTCTGGCAAAGGCCGAGCCGAAAGCGGACATGAAGTCATTCCTAGCTTTGCAGAAGTCGACGAACCCATCCCAGAACATGGCCCTCACCTTCGAGCGGTCCAGAGACTCCATATCACCTTGCGAAACCCGGTAACGAGAACGAAACTCGTCAAGGCTGATGCCTCCATGCCCCCAGAACGTCCAGCCATTGATTGAGCTGCTGCTCGCCCCGGCCAATTTGAGAACATGCGAAGCTGCCGACGAGGGACTCTCAAATTCACGTCCATCCGAGACCCTAATCATCATCTCTCCAGTAATGAGGGCACTGGCCTCATACTTGCGGGAAAGACTCTCCAGTCGATCGCCAGGCTTCAGCAGGCCACTGGCACCCAACATGTGCAAAGAAACCGTCTTTGTCGGAATCTTCGCCTGCTTATCAGCTTTGTACTTGTCAATAGTCACACGATCAATCTTCGGCATAGACCAGACTTCCAAAGCCTTGTCAGCCAGTCGACGCGTCCTGGCCTCGATGGACTCAGCGTTCCAAGTCTCCGCATCACGCAACTCACGCGAAATAGACAGGTATTCATCCTGATATCCACCGACAATTCGATCCCTCTTCTGCTTAAACAGTCCATCCGAGAGTTCCGAGTTATAAGCGGTCAGAGTTAAATTACCCAGCTTGTTGACATGCTCCGCAAAAACCCGTTCGCAATCAGTACCCAACATTCGCCGCCACTGCTCATGAGCGAGTGCATTCTGGGGGAGAATATGCTCAATGGTGTAATTCCTGGAGGAGAAGTCAATCGGGTTCTTAGGATGGTACGCATTCTCCAGTGTCGTCAACATGTAATTACAACGCGAAAAGGGATAGAAGTCGCGCGAAAGAAGGGTCTGATGAAATTCATTGTCATCAGGCATCCGATGGCTTGTTCCAGCCCCGCCCAGCAGGGCTGCCTCAAAAGCCTGCCTATAGCCGGGTGACCCATCTTCCTTTACCTGTCTGAGACGTGCTATGACCGAAAGCGAGAACCGGTTCAGCCCGTTGTTGGACATCTGGCAGGCAATGCGGCGGAAGAGATAACTCTCCAACAGCTTCAACATGGATACAAAATCACTCCGACTGAAGAGGTCGTCCCCCTCCTGGTAATCATCCAAAAGGGTCATGAGCAAGGGGTTGATGACAGACATATTCAGAGCACAAATGCGATCAAACAATCGATCTATTTCAGGATCATCCCCCGAGCTCGAAGTAATGCGCGAATAATACCCGGCAAACTTGCTCATCTGATCAAGAAGCCCGACTATTTGACCATGGTTATCGTAGCCATTGTTGGTCACGTAGTCTTTAAAGAACCGGTATACGTCTCGTGTAGGCACTGGTCTGGGGGCGTTGATGATGGCAAGCCAATCATAAAGAAAATCATCAAAAACGTCATTATAGACATCCACGCCAAGCTTTATTTCAATTATTCTCCAATGATCTTCATACAACTGTCCCTGCATCTCCAGGGGCTGCCGCATAAGCACATAATTACGAACCAGATCTGCAGTCGAAAGGTCCTTACCGGTTGAGTTCATGGACTCAAAGATGGCCTGTGGATCATCCTGACCCTGCGTCAAGGAGATCGACACTACTTCCAAGCGCCTGAGCCCAGCCCACACGCTGTTCGGATCCCTCATCTCCTTCAATTGACCACTGAACCATTGGAAGTTATCAATGATTCTATGGGACTCACTTGTAATCGGGGCCCTAGGATCCTCCAAATGGTGAATGACAGACTCGTATTGGTCATGATCACCCTGCGAGAGGCATAAACGATAATGCCCTTCGCCTTCTCGACAGGAATCAATCAGATATTCATCTATGATTTCATTGCGTGAAAACTGCAATTCATCGGCCTGGTTTGGGTGGCTGTCTGCATAGGCAGCAAGTGCTGCTAAGAGAAGATTTACGGTCGTGATTCTCTGCTGACCGTCGATAATGAGAGCCGGTGTCACCCCATCGGCGCCCATGGTGCCCTCTTGAACCCATACCACTGAACCCATGAAATGGGCGCTTTCGTGTAAATGCCCGATGTGAAGCACATCGTCCCAAAGCTGCTCGCATTGTTCCTCATCCCAGGAATAGGGACGCTGATACACAGGGACGATAAAACGCTTGCCCTTATCGGCAATCAGACTCAGCAGCTTAACGGGACCAGCATCCATAGGGAACCTTGCCTTACCAGCGAGTACAAGAGCGGACGCTTCTATTATAGGAAGCACTCGCTGCCGCAGTCAGGCCGATACACCCTCAATCAGATCGGTGATCAGATCGGTGTATGTGATCCCCGTGGCTTCCCAGGCCTTGGCATACATGGAGATAGGCGTAAAGCCAGGCATGGTGTTGATCTCGTTGACGATGACCCTGCCCTCGGGCGTCACAAAGCAGTCGACACGGCTCAGACCGGCACCGTCCACGGTTCTGAAGGCCTTGGCGGCCAGGTCGCGAACCTTCTGAAGAGTCTCCGCCGGCAGGTCCGCGGGAACCTCCACATGGGAGGCGGAGGAGTCCACGTATTTGCTGTCGAAGTCATAGAAGGCCTCGTCCTGATCAGCCTTGTCCAGCACCACCTCGCCAGGCCAGGCTGTACGGGGCTTTCTGTCCTTGCTTGAGGCGAGCACGGCGCACTCGATCTCCCGCCCCTCAATGCCCTCCTCTATCAGGACCCGCCAGTCATGCTTTGCAGCCTCGACGACCGCAGCAGCCAGGGCTTCGGCTTGAGGCTCTTCCACCTTGACCACACCAAAGCTGGATCCTGCGCGGGAGGGCTTGACGAAGAGCGGGTAATGCAGCTCCGCCTTCTCCACAGCGGCCAACAGGTCTACTCCGGATTGCTGTTCACGGGAGTCAATGGTGATGCCGGGAGCCACGGGTATGCCGGCTTGGCTGAGCAGGATCTTGGTGTAGTGCTTGTCCATGCATGCAGCAGAGGCGAAAACCCCGCATCCGACGTAGGGCAGGCCCATCATTTCAAGCAGGCCCTGCAGGGTGCCGTCCTCACCGTATGGGCCGTGGAGCACCGGAAAGACCGCATCAACATGTCCCAAAGGCTCCAAAGAACCAACCGTCCTGGAAGGCTCGGCTCCAGAGACCAGGTCGGCATGGTCGCCGATTAGAAACCCATCCCTGCCACGAGCCATGTCGAGGATGACCGGACGGCTGCCTTCGGTTATCTGCACGGTTGGCAGACTGGCATCGCCCAGACCCCACTGCCTGGGATCCTGGCCGCCGATGGTCCAACGACCGTCCTTGGTGATGCCTATGGGAATGGGGTCGTATCGGTGGGTATCGATGGCATTGAGCACGCCGGCCGCAGACACGCAGGATATGGAATGTTCGTCGGCACGCCCGCCATAGAGCACCACAACACGTTTCCTGACCATCATTCCTCGGCTTTCCTCATCCTGGACATAAATTCCAACCTCAGGCACCTGCCCGGGCAGATACATCACTCAAGACAGCAGAATATCCCCTTGCCAGGCGGCAAGGCCCGGACACAGTCGCTCATCCACAAGCTTGGCACGAACAGGCATAACAAGGCCGATACAGCAGTCAGACAAGCCAGGCGCACATCCTGATCCGGAAACCATTCATCGCCGATCAAAAGGTTGATAGCGCACGCTTCACAGCCTTCGTACACCCTCTATAACCCTCAGGATTTTCTGATGGACACCATTCTGATGGTCGTCTCTGATGGTGGTCAGACTCATTCTGCAGTAATCTGTCCGCCGAACAGCTCGTCAATCATGCCCCGGCAGCTCAGACCCTGATCCAGCACATGGCTCATGGCCGTAGCCAGCGGGGTCGCCACCTGGTAGCGCTTGCCCAGGGCGACGACAGCATCAGTGGTGGGTACGCCCTCGGCGACACCCTTGCTGACGCGGGTGGCCTCCTCAATGCTTTTGCCCTGACCCAGATTGAAGCCAAAAGTATAGTTCCTGCTCAGGGACGACCCGCAGGTGGCCACCAGGTCGCCCACCCCGGCAAGGCCAGCGAAGGTCTTGGACTTGGCACCGCAAGCCTCCCCCAAGGCAGTGAGCTCAGCCAGCCCCCTGGCCTGAATCATGGCGGCTGTGTTCTCCCCGAATCCAGCCCCCCGCGACATCCCCACGGCCAGTGCAGTGACGTTCTTCAGCGACCCGCACATTTCCAGGCCGATCACATCGTCCGAGACGAAGGCCTTGAAATAGTCGGTCGTGCAGGCACGGGCTACTCTCATGGCGGTATCGGTATCCGCGCTGGCGACCACAGTGGCGCTCGGTTCGCGGGCAGCCACCTCCTTGCTCAGGTTGGGACCGGATACGGCCGCAAATCTGACAGGGTCCAGATCAAGCGTCTGACAAACCACCTGATCCATCCGCCTGTCGGTGGCCCGTTCAATCCCCTTCATCAGGGAAACTGCGATGGCATCATGACCCAGCAGACCCTTGAATTGCGTCAAGGCCTCACAGGCGTGCTGAGCGGCTATGGCAACGACCACGATTTCCGCCCCCGAGACGGCCCCGGCCCGGTCACCCTCAGCGATGATGGCGTCAGGCAGCCTCTTCACGTTCGGCAGACGGCGAGTATTCGAATGTTGACTGTTGATTTCGCCCACGACATCCGGGTCGATGTCCCACATGACCACCTGATTGCCTGCATCAGCCAATACCTGGGCAAAAGCGGTTCCCCATGCGCCTGCTCCCAATACCGCGATCTTCGTCATCATTCTCCTTTGCATAATGCCGTGCGCACGGGAACGCCGACCAGCAGCCTCATTCTTGTCTCTACCATCCTATGACACCGCCGCCGGACAGTGGGAATTGGAGGTGGGTTCCAGCCTTATTGCTCGCTTCTGGGCCGACGGGTCATGGTCACGTAATCGAAGTATCCAGCCGCCGGAGGTTCCTCGCCACGGATCTCGGCCATGACCTCCTCCATCCTGTTGCGCAGGCGGACACAGAGGGCATGCACGGACTGCTTGGGAGGTTCCGCGCCCCACTGATCCATGTCTTCCAGAAGGTCGGAATAATCAAGGAGCCGGTCATAGCACATGACCACGTTCTTGCGAGGCCAGGGCCACTTGTGATTGATTGAAGCCGCCCCCCAGGTGATGCTGGGATACAGAGGAACCATGTGACCCAGCTGCCGTGAGGCTTCCAAGGCGATGAAGCCGACCCCGGGCTTGAGCGACATGGGCCACTTCAGCGGGTCACGGGTCACGGTCCCCTCGGGCCAGATGGTCAGCGGCCTGCCCGAGGTGATGATGCTGATCGACTCCTCCTCAATCGACCTGGCCTTGCCGGACTTGCGTTCGACCGGCTGCATGCCCACCATGCGGAACCAGCTGCCGATAAGGGGCCAATGGGCCATCTCGGCCTTGGCCATATAGCGGGGCCGACGACCCAGGTGGAAGAGGGCCATCATGGGAATGAAAACGTCGAACTGGGTCACATGGGTGGCTGCGGTGATAAAGGGCCCGGTCTCCGGAACCCGCTCCAACCCCCAGGCATAGACCCGGCAGGAGTCACGCACAACCTGGGAGACCCCGCGCAATAGGCGGGTGGTCCCCACGGGGTGCTGGCCGTCTATCTCGTCCAGTGCCGGTGTGCGATGTCCAGTGGGATAGTAGCGGGTTGGATCCACCAACCTGTGCCGTTGGGCCAGCAGGGCCACCTGCTGGTCGGACAGGGCGGGCACCGCAGACCGGGGGGAGGGTTTGCCTTTGGAAGCCATCTATGTCCACCGGATCAGTCGATCTGCGCGTCCAGGGCCAGCAGCTTGTCGCGGAAGTCCTCGTAGCCGCGGTCGATCAGGGAGATGCCATGGACGGTGGAGGGGCCGGAGGCCGTCAGTGCGGCGATCAGGTGGCTGAAGCCGCCACGCAGGTCGGGCACATCGATGTCCTGGCCGGTCAGCGGGGTGGGCCCGAAGATGACCGCCGAGTGGTTGAAGTTGCGCTGCTGGAAGCGGCAGGGCAGGGATCCCAGGCACTCCTTGTAGAGCTGGATGGTGGCGCCCATCTGAATAAGCGGCTTGGTGAAGCCGAAGCGATTCTCATAGACGGTCTCGTGAACGATGGAAAGACCCTTGGCCTGGGTCAGAGCGACCACCAGGGGCTGCTGCCAGTCTGTCATGAATCCGGGGTGCACGTCGGTCTCGATGGCCACGGGCCGCAGGTCGCCGCCCGGATGCCAGAAGCGGATGCCGTCGTCGCGCACGTCGAACTGGCCGCCGATCTTGCGGAAGACGTTCAGGTAGGTCATCATGTCGGGTTGGTGGGCGCCCTTGACCATGATGTCGCCATGGGTGGCCAGGGCGGCGGAAGCCCAGGAGGCGGCTTCGATCCGGTCGGGCAGGGAGGTATGGGTGAACCCCTTCAGGGAGGGCACACCCTCGATGCGGATGGTCCTGTCCACGTCCACGGAGATTTGCGCGCCCATCTTCTGCAGAACCGCCACCAGGTCCATGATTTCGGGCTCGGTAGCCGCGCCTGACAGCTCGGTACGCCCCTCGGCCAGGACTGCCGCCAACAGGGTCTGCTCCGTTGCGCCCACCGAGGGGTAGGGCAGATGGATCTTGGCCCCATGCAGGCCGTCCGGCGCTGTGATGTGGATGCCGGACTCATGCTCCTTGTCGACATTGGCCCCTAGCTTGCGCAGGGTCTCCAGATGGAAATCGATGGGCCTGCTGCCGATGCGGCAGCCACCCAGAACGGGGATGAACGCCTCTCCCATCCGGTGCAGGAGCGGTCCGGAGAAGAGGATGGGTATGCGGGAAGAACCCGACAAGGTATCCACATCGGCCACATCAGCCAGCTCCACATGGCTGGCGTCGATGGTGACCACGCCCTCCTGCGGACGGACGTCCACCTTGACACCGTGAAGCCTCAGCAGGTCCGAGACCACCTGGACATCGCGGATTACAGGCACATTCTTGAGTACTGAGACGCCCGGAGCCAGAAGGGCAGCCACCATGGCCTTGCTGACGAAGTTCTTGGCCCCGCGGACCTGTATGGTGCCATGCAGGGGCCTGCCGCCCACCACATGCAGCACATCATCCTGTGTATTCACCTTGGGCATTTATCGGCTTCTTTCTCGTATCCGCTCAGAGCCGGGCTTTGGCACATCATCGGCCCTTATTGCAAGTCTGCCACAGGGGGTGTGGGGACACCGTGAATTGTCGCCTCAGGCATAGAGCGTCCACCCTGTCAGATACTGGTCAGGCGCCGGCTGAAACGAAGGGGGTCAGCATGGTGAAGCCCATGATCAGCAGCAGCATGATGAAGAATGGGCAGGCCCAGGCGCCATAGACGTTCGTGTAGGTGCGGTTTTCATGCAGAAAAGCGGCAATCCGATGACGGCCCAGGTAAAGCACCAGAACGGCCGCCATCATGCCTGCCAGCATCATGAGCACGTTTATGTAGGAGGACATGTTGTCGCTCATAAACCCGAGAAGGACTTCCAACCCGTCGCTGACGACCAGGTTGTTGAACACGTGCAGGGCCATGGACCAGAAGATGGAGTATTCGCAGGCCAGATAGCCCAGGAGCAGACCCATGATGAAAGCGAAGAACCCCTGGCCAAGGTCGCCATGGAAGAAGCCGAACATAACGGCGGAGGTGACAATGGCGAAGACGTGCCCATAGGGCTTCAGCGCGTTCAGGATGGCCCCTCTGAAGACCAGCTCCTCGATGACCGGGGCCAGCAGGCTGACGTAGATGAACATGGGAATGGTACCCGAGGCCTGCTGGATTTGCTGGGTCGTGGTCCAGGACTGCTGCACTCCCAACCGCGCCGCAGTCCAGTCCATGCCCGACTGATACCAGTCAGCCAGGGTCTGCCCGGTCAGCGTCAGCGCAAAGCATCCCAGCAGAACCTGCCAGGTCATGGGGTGCAGATCCGTATGGAAAATGCCCGAGGGACCGGAGTCGCAGATCTGCCGACGTCGTGTGAAAACCAGGAAGCAGAGGCCTGTGCAGGCGGCGATCAGATTGATGATGCCCCCATACTCCTTGTCGGCATGGCTCATCACATATATAAATCCCGAGTGGGCAGGCACCGGATCGAACACGGCATTCCACTCCATCTGAGCCAGAACACCGAACAGAAGGCCGACGCTGTTGATGATAAGCAGGTAGACCAGCAACAGGGCGGCCTGGCGGTTGAGCATGCCCCTGGCTGCACTCATCCATGCGCGATCCGCCGTGCCTCGTCTGGGCTTCTGAGTCTGCCCAGTCCCTGACGCATCGGCTTCCGTCGCTGTCTGCCCCATGTCACCATGCCCTTTCATGATCCTCTGCAGGTTTGGCCGTTCAGCACCGACCTCCAGCTGGTCCAAGTCTACGCCAACACCGGCGGCACCCATACGTCATGCTCTAGAGCAGGCCGGGCACGAACTTGAAGATTGCCAGCAGCAGGCAGAGCAGCAAATAGAGCAGGAACCAAGGCTGCCTCCAGGAAGCGTAGGTTCCTTTAGGAGCTCGATAGCGCCGCCGGTAGTCAAACAGACTTGCGCGGTGCAGGAAGAACATGACCAACCCAGCCAGAACCAAGACCAACGCCACTGCCGAAATCGACATACGAGCAGTTCGCGGAGCGCTCATCAGGTAACGGTTGGGCAGGCCACTAAAGAGCAAATCGCCGACCATACGTGCTCCGATGGCCCAGATAAGGCCATACTCCAGAGAGCAATATCCCAGTGCCAGCCCCAGCAGGAAGATCCAGAACCCAGAGACCGGATCACACTGCAAGAGTGCACAGAGCAGGGACGCGGTCAGGATGGCAAAGACCCTGCCGAACCGGCGCAGCCCGTTGAGGATGATGCCGCGGAAAACCAGCTCCTCGGCCAAGGGAACCGCCAACAGGGCATACACGGCCATCATCGGCGAGGAAGTGCCGGTGACCAGCAGACTGCGCGAGGCCAGGGAGGGGATGTGCAGAAGCAGACAGAAGTGGTTGAAGAACTTGTTCAGTTCATGGACCATCCCTTGGCTCAACAGGAGCACCGTCACAAGGGCCAGCAGAGCCGTCAGTGTCATTCTTCTATCTGTTCGCCAATGGACGGCGTCCTGTTCTCGCTGATCCTTACCTCGAATAACGCTCCACTCTGAAATAAAGGCATAGGCCAGCGCCAGCAGGACCGACAGGAGGGTAATCCCATCGGATAGGAAGGCAATGGCTCTTGGGTCCTTGACCCGCTCCATGATGACCGGCAGGATCATACCCGAACCGACCATGAGCATCAGAACGGATATGGCAAGGTAAACGAAGGCGAAGGCGGCCTGGCCGTTGACGGCGTGAAGAACCCCCGAACTGGCCCTGTAGGAGACGGGCTTGCCAGAGGATGCCGACTTGGTGGCCGTCTTTGGTTTCGCCTGGACCTTGACCGCTGCCGAAGCATTCGGCGTGCCCTCATCCAGCTTGCTTGAGACGACAACGTGCTGCGCGGCTGGAGCGGATGTATTCGCAGCCTTGGAGGAATCAGACGGAGCAGGTTGGGCGCCTGCGGATTGAACTTCACCGACTGTCTGGACGGCCTGCACAGGCTGAACGGCATAATCCGCCTGAGCGGCCGGAGTCCTCGGTGATGACGTAACGGTCCGACCGCCTGTGCTGATGCCGACGACCTCGGCCAGCTGATCAACCACCCGTGGAGTCGAACAGACCTGGCGCCCCTGATGTTTGGCACCACTGGCAACGGATTGTGCAGCGGCGACGCCCTGACCTGAAGCCGATGAACCAGCGATAAGCGAATCCCAGTCGGCATTTGAACGGCGAACGACGACCGGTCGATCAGTGAATACCACTGGGGTCGGAGACTGCTGAACATACACTTTTGCGGGTGCGGAAGCCGCTGTATTCGGCTTGGCAGACGTCGAATCCGCCGAAGCGGCAGCCGTCGGCTTGGACTCAGCCGGTTCGGCAGACGAAGAACCGGGGGCAGATGCTGTTGAAACGGCAGAACCTGTAGCCTTGCTTGGCGAGGAAGGAACAGATGCGGCAAGAGACGAAGCCTTGGCAGCAGGGGCTTTGGGCTTGCTTACACGGGTCTTTTCTGCCGGCTTGCGGCCTTTTCGCATATTCCAGGAGAAAACCGGAGCATTGCTGACCTCCGGCTTGGTCCAGGACCAGACAACCTTGGCCGCAGAATGATCCTGCTGCTTCGGAGCCTTCGCAACCTTGGGGGCCTCCAGATCCCGGCGAATCACCACGCGCCTGGGTACAGACCCCTCGCCAGACCCCTTCTCTTCGTGCCCGTCGGCAGACAGATCCGCCGGAGGAAATGCTGGAACAGCCGGTTGACTGGCTATAGTGACCGATGTCAAAAAATCATCGGATCCAGGAAGCACCGAGGGACGTTCACCGACAGGCATAGACCCCGTGCGTCCACGATGACCAGCCCCTTCAGCGCCCGGAAGCACAATCTTTCTATGGGCGATTCGTCCCGGGTAGGCCAGGCCATCATCCACGGCCTG
>NZ_JBVPQK010000071.1:0-10958 GCF_058197115.1 Bifidobacterium sp. POST2/T3 (B1) | reverse complement strand
ATGCGGGATCCTTATTCCTACTTCCAGGCAGGCGTACTGTTGCTGAACACTGCTGAGATGCGAAAGCTGCACTCCCTACCGGAATGGCTGCGGCTGTCTTCGAATTCCAGGTTCATTTACAACGACCAGGATGTTCTCAACGCCCAATGCCAGGGCCGGGTGACTTACCTGGATTGGCCATGGAACGTGATACATGACTGTGACACCAGGCTGGAGCGTATATTCAGCCATGCACCAGCCAATGCCTACCGCGACTACCTCCAGTCCCGTAAGCAGCCAAGGATTATTCACTACGCTGGATTCATAAAGCCTTGGAATGATGCCAGCTGTGATCTGGCTGACGTGTATTGGTCCTACGCCAGACAGACCCCCTTCTACGAGAGCCTGATACAACACCTGTCTGGATCCTCCCATAATCAGATACAGGTGGCACAGCATGAACGCGTGATTGCTGAGGACAATGGACTCCGCAGGTTGGTAGACCCTATCGCCCCAATCGGCAGCGCCCGTCGCGAGATCTTGAAAACGGTAGCCAGGGCAGTGGAAGGTCGGCACTAGCTCAATCCAGACGCTGCCGGTCCTTCTGTGAAGAAGGTCGGCAGCGTCTGATTTCTTTCAGCAGCAGTGCAAGGCACACTGTTCGTATGCATCCCAATCCTATAACCAACAACTACCTCTCGAGCCCTAAAAATATAAGACGCATAGATTGCTCATCTGCATGCGAATCGATATAGATTCCATTGGCTCCCCGGTTCATTGGGAGAATCAAGGGCACTGATTTTTGCCAGTGTTCCCCGTTGTTCATATTCATTGATCAAACGGTCATCATGGAAGGGATAGTACTGCGCCTTGTAGGTGAACATACGCAGGCTTGGAGATTGTGGACCCATGGTCAAAAAGTACTTGTTGCTTCTCTCTTCACGTTGGCTCTTTGCCTTATAGCTGGTCACGACAGGGCACACTGTATGCAGCAAGCGTTCGGAATCACCTGAGGCGAATGCACGCTCCACCTGTCCAAACACCTGGCCATTTTTCGTATCCATGGGGTTATATACCGGATACAGCATATCCATTCCGTAGAGAGCCATTCCATACATGGAGCCATTCAAGGGGTCAGACACTACTACAGCATTGTCTTCCACTAACTCGTGCACCTTCTTCAAGGCATAGTATTTATCGTGGCTCAATTGCTCCCCTGGAGTTTGCGTTTCGATATCCGTGCTACCAGCGACTATGGCTGACAATTGCTTTTTTGCTGGTTCAAAACACGAGCAGAACACCAAAACTACGACCAGAAGCAAGACCGTGATCACACCGACAGGCGAGAGTTGAACCTGCGGTGAAACTGGTCGGAATAGAGCTTGAGTCTTCAGGCTTCTGACAGGACGAGACTCAAGAAGGCAACGCAGGCCAAAGGCCAGCAGAGGAACAACCGCCAAAGGTATCATGGTCAGGGGCCGAGTCTCGCCACGGTACCAGGCAGCAGTGATCACGTTGGCCACAGGCCCAGTGAGTGCAGAACTGGAAACGAAGATCAGAGCAGTAAGAAGAAATGCTCCGTCCACAGCAAGTGCATCACGAAAACGCTCCCCGCAAAGCAACAAGACTGCAATAAAACATATACAAACTAAAATTGCCATAAAGATGCCTGCAAGGCCCGGAATTGCGTCAGTCAACACTGTTTTCACCGCATTGCCAAGACTTCTGGTAGGTCGAAAGGTATGGAACCATGATGAAGGATGCAGGTAATCCTTGCCGTGATCACGGTGAGAGACATAGACAAAGAAAAGCCCAGCTGCCACCAATATACAGAGCATGAAACAGACGATGTCTCTTTTGGACATCTTCACCAGTATAAACGGACCTATGAAGACCAAATAGGTAAATGCAACTCGAGGGTGAGCCAATAACATAAGCAAGACGAGAACAATTGTCAGCAGAGACCAACGGAGTACGTGAGCAACTGTACGCTCACTCTGTGTGGTGATCGCATCCATTAACCTAAGACTGGAATACATCAGACAAGGCAGTATCGAGGTAGCCAGCCCATAAGCAATGAGAGGTCCGGCGTTCAACATCCAATAGGGCTGGGCCACCGATACCACGGATAGCACCGGAACTGCAATATTAAGGATGACCTGACATCTCTTTGAAGCATCTGAATAAAAATAAGAGCACCACAGCAACATACCCATGGGAAAAAGAAGACCCGAGGTTACAAGCCATATCAAATTAAGTCCAGTAAATACATTGATCTGAATCCCCAACCAGCTCGATACACTAAGCAATACGTGGACTAAAACATGAAACAAGGGGGGATAAAAACTGTCATTAGGGTTAAGCTCCCACACAACTGACATGCCGTTCCGAATTAGCTTCCGAATGAAGTAATAATGCGAGGGCGCATCAATAGCCTGGATAGGCAGGTTCCACATGCTCCAAGTTTTAGGTAACCAACTTGCAACAATGAGAAAGGCAAGTAAAAGACCCAGGCAATAAGACCAGTACAGTCTTGAATGGTGCCTATGACTTTTAAGAGAAAATACTGCATTACTCGACCATTCAACCCGTGCTCTTTTTTGCTCCGCTAGATCTGTCTTCACCTGTAAGCACCTCGGAAGTTTGCCGAACGTCATTGTTCTAAGCTTAGATGATCGATCCTACACTGTATTTTCCAGCAAATTTTTTCAGAATTCGGAATCTGCGTATTACTTAGCAGAGAATAAGATCCCCCCATCTACATGTTTGGTTTAGGATCTGAAACCGAAAATAGAGTAATGGAGTTTCTTTTGTGAAAGACTGACCATCTATGAGTTAGTTCTCATAGTCAGCTATTCCATGTTGTATTTAGGCACTAAACAATCATTAAAACAATTCATCGTTGCTTTAGCTATTCAAATGCATGGCTAGAGTATTAACATTATCAAGTTTAATATAAATTGATTTTATTATAAAATGAGCAGCCGTACTTTTGCTCAATCTCATAATTACAACTCAAATTTTTCCCGCTATAACAGCTACACTAATTAACACAGATATAGTCTACTTTGTAGAGCCTTATCTACACACACCCTACGCTGGTGCGTGGAGGTTATTACAAATCTATAAGCTACAAAGAACACAAAACATGATGTTCTCACATTGCACAATAGTGTCAACAGAATGACATAAAAACTCTCAGTCGCGTGCCAAAAACTAGTTTATTCACTCTGAATATAGCGTTTCTTAACTTATAATCTCAATAAAAAGGAATTCCCAACGACTTTCGTCGCTGGGAATTCCTTTAGCCTATCTGGTTAGAGGTTCTCAACCATAAGCAGACTGAACTCAGTCTCCCAAGATTGAAGAAATCTGTTCTGAAACCTCTGCACTTACAGCATCAAGCCCACCGAGGACGTATGCGAAATCGGTGTCAGGATTGAAGCCACGGGGCCTATTCTTGCTAGTAGCCTTGATCCAGTTAAGAGCATCCGTATTTACTGCAGTATCGGGGCTAACCAACACAATCGGATTGTTCTTCTGACCTGCGAAGACACCACCAACAAGAGCATCAGGGAAATTCTCACCCGTAGCAAACACAGGGCTCTTTAGGCTTGCACCATAGAATTGCCTCTGGTATTGGGCAATTTGCAGCGAAGTCTGATACCTCGTTGCTCCACCGATGCGCTGGATATTGGGTCCATCAACTCCAGCAGCTTTCAGCTGACTTACGACAGACTGCGGAACCGCTTGTGATCCACCAGCAATGATGACATTCGTAAAGCCATGATCCTTGATAGCCTTCACCGTGTTTGCGTCAAGACCATCCTGACCGCTCAGAAAGACAGGAAGTTTCTTCTGTCTTGCCACAGAGGAGATGGACAGAGCATCAACGAAGTTGTCGCCTGTAGCAATGATTGCAGTATCGGCATTCCAATCTTGGTCAGGTTGACCCTTAGCATGCTGCTTGTCGGCTTGAGCGAAAATCTCATTGGCAGTATCTCTACGAGTCGCACCTGCGATTCTGACAACATCAGCCTCACTGGGGGCCGTTACCCTATTGGCAATCTGATCGACAACACCATCAGACACAGCGGATGGACCTCCTACCACAATCACCCTGGTAGGACGCAAACGTGTCAGCTGACCATCTGCGCGAGCAGAAAGCTGATATGTATCAGTCAACACAACAGGAGCGTTCAGTTTGCCCGACAGACCAGAGGCAGCCAGTGCATCAGGGAAATTCTCACCAGACGCCACAATAACTGTGCCCCTCTGTGCATAATTCGACTCATCCAGGATTGCGCCCATAGTGTCGTATCTGACATTGCCAGAGAGTCTCTTCACTACGCTTGCATATTGAATGGCCTTGCCAGAGAAGGTACCAAGCTTGATGCGATTGTTTGTGCTAACAGGTCCACTAAAAGTGAACTCAACACTCCGATACTTGGCAGGTGCCAGGAATGAAATCTTACTGTTATTCTGGGGAATTCTAATCTTGGCGGGATCTGTGACAGGAGTAGTTTTATTCACCGTAGGATTTTGAATCTCTGCGTAAACATCGCCATAATAATTTACCTTGATGCCATCAATAACCCAATCGGCATCCTTATTATACTCATGACGAGGGGTTATAGTGACATCCTGGTCTGTTGCATCCAATCCATTGGCGGGGGATAGACTTGTCAAACCGGTTATAGGAAGTATGTCCCTAATTTGATTCTTTTTTAGGTTAAGGCTTTCGAGCTTGTTCAAGGAACCCAATGGAGAGACATCGACGATCTTGTTATTAAAGAGGTCGAGCTTCTTCAGCAGAGACAGTCCCTTGAGCGGAGTTACGTCTGAAATCTTCTGATCCTCTAGATTCAACTCAGTTAATCTCTTAAACGAGCCGATAGCCGAGATATCCCTCAACCGATAATTTCCGTCGGAATTAATCGTGAGGCTCTCAAGCTTGTCCTTTGCCCCAATTTCTGACAAATTACTATTTATATGATTCCTAGACAAATCTAGTGTCTTCAGATCGGGGAGGTTCGCGAGCTCACTTAAATCACGAATTTGGTTGTCTTGCAGATGCAGTTCCGTAATCCGATCAAAAGTTCCAAGTCCCCTAAGATCGTAGATTTGCAAACCGTGCGCATCCACAACCAAATTATCCTTGACTTTGACTTCGCCCACTTTGTGTGTGGTACTTGCGTTTGTCGGATCACCATTATTAAAACCTACAGCAATGGCGTTAGCCAGGTGTTCGTCAGGAACGCACTCAGCAATCGTATTTTCATCGCCGCAATTCGAGTCCGCTGCACGTGCTGGAAGCGTCAAAGCTCCAACGCATACAAGCAATGTGGCTCCGCCGATCAGGCTGGCTCCCAGCTTCAACGGTAGGGATTTCTTAACTTGTGACAACTTACTCTCCTTCATCTTATAAGTTGTACTACGTATTCTCTTATATCCGGAAAGAACCCAACCGGCCCCTTCGCAACATCACTATACACTGCCCTGTGCTGTTGACAATCGAGTGTGTCATGAAAAATGACACACTATTGGAAAAATTGGCTTGCAAATCCTTGTCAATGTAATCCAGTTAGGTCTTATAGCTACTCCTTCCCTGAGATGCCAGCATCGCTGGTTTTTATAAAGTATAGCATCTTTATGTATCAGATTGTTTTCTACTCGAGACCTCGTCCTTAGTGAGGGTATGCAAATCGTTGAACTTATAATTGCCCATTGCACAGCAATAGCAGATCACAGCAGGTCATCCAGCTTGTCGTCTCGGACGGCCTTGTCGAAATCCAGCTGGCATCCATTGGCGTTTAGATAGCCGAGTATTCGTTGGAAAACCTTATCGTTGCCTCCGCTCTCAGTATTGACATGGCAGAGTGCCTCTTCTTGGGTACCAGGCACATATTGCAAAAGTTGATCATCTCTGGAAGCCACTACAGGAATAGGTCGATTGGCCCTTACTTGCATAATTTTTAACCACACGTCATCAGTGGTGGGGCATAGAGACATGATTAAGTTCTTGTTAAAGGTAGAGTCCGGCATCAAGTGTGGAGGGAAGAGCGTGCCGGCACCAGTGGTGGCAAAAAGTCGCATGGATGGCACACCCACCAGACGGGGATGATAATGCGGCGCCTCGTAAATCCAATCCTCGTATTTTTTACGACTGCCATCGCTGTTAAAAGTGATGAGATGGGTGCGGGAAGCCACTATGGTTTGCGGATAGCGGCGGTGGGTCGCCAGAAGATCCCCAATCATGGTATTCCTATAGATTAAATCATCATCAACTGTGACAACCAAATCGTTCGGAAATTCGCGCAGAGCCCAATAGTATTTCTTATGCGGCTTCAAATCGTCATCGACCCAACGCACCTGGACATCCATCCAAAGCAGGTCTCTCAAGCTGGAAGGCAGGTCACGCTCGCCACCTGGAAAATCAGATCGGCAGAGCCAAAGAATGATCAAATCTGGCAGGGTCTTTTGGGCAAGCAGCGACTTTATTGCCAGGTGGACAGTCTCGATGCGGGCAGGGTACGAGGTCATAGAGGCAATGATTCGTGGACGACCAGGCACCAGAGCCCGACCGCATCGGGTACCAAGACGTCTCAGTCTGTTGCGCTTCTCCCTCAAAGACAGGCCCGTAGACATAAACTCCACCTCACCTTCGGCAACTCTATGAAGATAAACGCTCCTGGATTGCCAAGAACTTGAATTCCTTGCAGTCAGCATGCCACAAAGTCTAGTTTTACCAGGCTGGACTCGCATTCCCTACCGGTAGGCAACAACTCTCATCAGTTCTCCAACAGCTCGATAGCAGAGCCCTGGAGGAACGCCTTGGAAATCACACCGATTGTTTTATGCATAGACTGCTCATGACGGGAATAGGTAAACATCACCCAATAACCATGTGGGCCACAGTTTCAAGGGGAGTAAAATCGGTACGACTGGTTGAGGTGATTGGTTGTGGCTTCTGCTGACATTTCAGAATCGACTGTGGAATAGAGGTTGGAGCCAGTTCTCGCCGGCGAATGCGCATGATTAAATATGGGGGTTTCACACGAAAGAGGCTGCAGATGAACGACCAGCGAAGAGCTGCTCCTCCTGAACATGCAGCGAGACACAGAGTCCATAAGGATCGGATCGCTGGCCTGGATCTGGCGAAATCACTGGCAATATTTCTTGTTATTTTTATACATTACATTTTTTACACCGGTTTTGTCGGCGACACCGCACTGAACAACCTTGCCTCAACTTTCTCAGTCGTCGGAGTGCCCTTGTTCTTTGCTGTCAATGGGTATCTTCTGATGAACTCGCGATTTTCGGCGGACAAGCATCTTCATAAAATCCTTAGGATGGTATTCATCCTGCTGACATGGAAGATCCTCAGCTTGCCAATACTCAGTGCCCTGATGCACAAAAGCATAGATTGGAAATCGGTTCCCCAGTATCTTCTGGGCGGCTCTTACGACGTGGTTCCTCTGGGATACTTCTGGTTCATCAATGCGTTGCTGGCCATTTACATTGTTTTCCCCATACTGAAGACTGTCTACGATGACCCGGATGGGAAACGATATCTGGGCTACGTCACAATTGTGCTTGGCGCTCTGATATTCGCTGTAACGCTCGGAGACAATGCCAAAGACATACTGGCAAGCTACTGCGGGCATCAGGTTCCACAAGTGCTCGCCTCGCTCAGCCAATACAACATACTGGGAGGCTATGGTTACGCCCTGGTGTATTTCATTGCCGGAGGCTACGGGCACGATATGGCAGCCTGGCTGTCTCGTCACCTCTCAAGCACGAGAGCGAAGAACATCTGCCTTTCTCTCATGGCCCTACTGGCCTGGGGCTTGCTTTTCACTTTGCAACGGTTCCAGGCTCGGGCAAAGGGCATATCTTTCTATGTAGACTCTGGTTACCAGAACGTTTTAACCTTGATATTGACTATTGCCCTATTCCAATTATTCATACAGGTCAGGAAAGTCCCGTCAGGCCTGAATGCAATCGTCACGGCTATTGGGTCCAATACGCTTGGCATCTATTATCTGCATCTGATGCTGATATTGGTAACCCGTGATCTGGTCCTGCATTTCCATTTATTCTACAAGGCGCCCATGTTCATCAATCTTGTGCTGGTGGCCGCTATTGTTTTGATCGCTACCTTTATAAGCTGGGTCGGCGGCAAAATCCCCTTCTTCAGACATCTTTTTATTGGCTGAATACAAAGCCCCTAGGGCCAGGGGAGCCGTCAGCACTGCATGAAACACATACCTTGTGGGATCCATCCGTCCTGGGACGGAAAACGAGATGGGATATGCGAACAGGCTCAGCACTGAAACGAAATAGGGCGCCAGCCGCATGACCAATACCACCAAGCGCTCCCTTGCACGCCTTCTCCAAGCGGCATACAGAATGAAGAAGGGTACGACCGATGACCAGATAGCCACATAGAAGCAGACATTCAACACCGGGATGGTTGTCAGCGTCTGGTATGTTTCGTCGGCCAGCCGTTGACGCCCATTGGGGTGCGGATCTTTTTGCAGCCAACCGTAAGTATCAGGATTCGTCATGGTCCATGTATACACGCGCATCACCATGGAATCTTGCCTATATGGGGGTTTCTGGGCCTTGGTGGATTGCGGTCCGACAAAACTCGTCCAGCCACCCTCTAAGCAGAAGAAGCCATTCAAATACGACAAGGGATGATGAAGTCCTAAGTTCACCCACAAACGCGCGAAACCGAGCAGGGACCCTTTAGGACCATTCGCCCCATAGCCGGTGACCGGATCGGATATATAAGGTATGTACTTTGCAGCCATTCCCTCCCAGCCAAAAGGCATCATCTCATCTACTGCTTTTTTCTGGGAATCGGCGATTGCTGTTGGATGATCATGAGCCGTCCTGGACAGCACCTGTACAGGCATGACAATTGCTGCGACCTTCTCCCCCGGTACCACATGCAGCGCAGGAAAAAGACAGGTGGGTATCAGCATGTTGACAACCAGCCAAGTCGATGCTGCCAAGCAAGCGGCCAGAACCTTCATTTTCCTTCGGAAATGGCCGAGAACCAGCAGGAGCAGACTCACCACAATGATGTAAAGGCCCATCTTCTTTGTCAACGAGCTTAGAAGGGTCAGAACAACGAAAGCGCTGAGGAAACGGGGGTTCTTCAAAGGTTCCAGCCGGCCATCGACCAGCTTTACAAACAGGATGGCCCAGGGCAGGAAAAACAGGGCATGAGTCGTATCCTTGCAAATCATCATAGCCATCATGGGAACCAGAGGGAAAAGGCAGAAGAAGGCTGTGCAAAGGGCAATGATTCTTTTCCTCATCGCCCTTGTGGACATATAGGCCAGCAGCCATGCGATGCAGAGCGCAAAAAGTATGACCTGAATTATGACATACAAGGAAAAACCGAAATTCGGACTGCCCGCCAGGAACCGGCCAAGATCGGAAAACCAACCATAAAGAAAAGTGTCGAAAAAGGGATGACGGTCAGATATGACGCCAGGGGCCTGGCTGAAAGCTGCAATCCCATAGTATTGGGCCAGTTGATCACCAGTATCCCAAAAAAGCGAACCCGGGTATAGAAGTATCAGGTACGGAAGCCAGCAGATGAGAATCCGTATGCCATCGCAGAGCACGCCTCTGGGCGATTCAATATGATTGAAGTACAGTCGTCGTATCAGGCTGTTTTTTTGCTTTCCGGCTCGGTCATCCGAAAAAGAACCGATCCTTTCGGGAAAGCAGAACCGGAACATCGTAGCGAATAAGACCCAGAAGAGTATTCCATAGAGCACAATATTCAGATACAGATGCGCCTGACCCCATTGAATGGCACCATAGGTTCCTGCATCTGAAGACAGAGAGAAAAGCACTCCCAGCAGCAGAGGAAAGAAGCACCCTTCCATTGCTCTGCCTTGCAGCAACACGTCACGGTTCTTGCCATGTGCGATGGGCCTGATTCGATTCGAATCAGTCCTGCGAAGTCCGACCATGATTCCCTTTGCATACTTTTGGATACGTCAACGATCCCAGCTTATCCTTCCGCCTACCTTGTAGCACCACCAGGAAGCAGCAGAATACGACCCTGATTCATTGTTGCGCTGATTGGTAAGCTTGTGCCTTGTGGAAGCAATAAGGAAGAACGAGAAAGCACACGTGGCCGTGCTTATTCCCTGTTACAACGAGGAGATGACTATAGGCAAGGTAATCGACGATTTCCGTCAGGCTTTGCCTACGGCCGACCTGTATGTCTTCGACAATAATTCCACGGATGCAACGGCTTCCATAGCAAGGCAACGAAACGCCATCGTCTGCCAGGAACCTCGACAGGGCAAAGGCAATGTCATCAGAGCCATGTTCGAGGAGGTTGATGCGGATGTCTATGTGCTGGTAGACGGGGACGACACCTACCCGGCCGAGGCGGCGCCAGAGCTTGTCTCCAAGATCCTCCAAGGCTATGACATGGCCTCAGGTGATCGTCTCAGCTCCACCTATTTCCAAGAGAACAAACGGCCCTTGCATGGTCTTGGCAATCGATTGGTCAGGTCTTCAATCAACTTGCTTTTCGGAGCCCATCTGACGGATGTCATGACCGGTTTCAGAGCCGTATCCTTTGCCTTTGCTAAAACCTGCCCCGTAACCTCCTCGGGCTTCGAGGTAGAAACCGAAATGACCATTCATAGCCTGGATAACAACCTGCGCATCTGCGAAATCCCCATCCAGTACCGCGACCGCCCAAATGGATCGGTGAGCAAACTAGATACCCTCGGTGACGGGATTAAGGTCATGTCAACTATTTTTCGCATGATACGCGAGTACAGACCTCTGCCATTCTTCGGCCTTTCCGGACTATTGATATCCATGATTGGGCTGGGGTTGACTCTGAGCGTCATGTTCGACTATTGGAAAACCGGCGTGGTTCTACGCTTCCCCACGCTTATCGGATCCGTAATGCTCGTCATCGCCGGCCTGCT
>NZ_JBVPQK010000070.1:0-11602 GCF_058197115.1 Bifidobacterium sp. POST2/T3 (B1) | reverse complement strand
GGCTTTCGTTCTGTTCGCTTGACTCGTTCATTGCCGTTTCACTCATAGTCGGTCCCTCTCCCTCACGCATACCGGATTCGCGGATCGAGCACTGCGTAGAGCAGGTCGACCAGGAGGCTGGTGATGACGAAGATCAGGACCAGAATGGTCACAATGGAAACCACCAGGGTGCCTTCGCCCCTCAGGATGGCCTGGTAGAGGGTGTTGCCCACGCCCTGGATGTTGAAGATGCGCTCGGTGATCATGGCCCCGCCCATGAGTCCACCGATGTCAGCGCCCAAGTAGGTGACTACGGGAATCAGGGAGTTGCGCAATACATGCCGGACGATGACGGATCGGTTGCTCATGCCCTTGGCCCGGGCCGTGCGCACATAATCCTCAGAGATGTTGGAAGTGATCTCCGTTCTGGTCAGACGGATGATGGAGGCCATGGATACCGAACCCAGCACGATGGCCGGCATGAGCAGATCAATAAAGCCCGGATTGGCTCCGGCCGTGGCTGGCAGCAGATGCCATTTGACACCAAACAGGTACTGCAGGATGAAGCCGGTGACGAAGGTAGGCACCGAAATCAACAGCAGGGAGAGGACCAGGATGATGTTGTCCGACCACTTGCCCTTGGTCAGGCCGCCGATGATACCGAAGATCACACCGAAGATGCCCTCGAAGACGAAGGCCATCAAGGCCAGCTTAATAGTCACCGGAAAAGCCCTGCCGATCACACTGATCACGGGCTGACCGGCGAAGGTGTTGCCGAAGTTCAGGGTCAGCGCGTTCTTCAGGAAGAGCACATACTGCACGATGAAGGGCTTGTCGAGATTATATTCCGAACGTATCTGTGCGGCAACGGCCTGATTGACCGGCTTGTCCCCGAACATGGCGGCCACAGGGTCACCAGGAAGCGCGAAGACCAGCGCGTATATCAGCAGTGTCGTGCCGAGAACGACGGGGATCATCTGCAGAATACGTCGCAGAAGATATTTTCCCATCGGCTATTCTCCTTTGTCATCCGCGACCGGGATCGGCATGGGGATCGAGGCCGCCGCAAAAATTCTTGTTTGAGTCTACCAGCACACCTCAACAGGGGTGTAAGAACACCAGGGCCGGCGCGGAGTAAATCCTTCCGCGCCGGCCCGGGCGGTGTCAGTTTTAAGGTGCGGGATTCAGGCTCCCGTCACCTCACTTGCTGATGTTGTAGTAAGCGGGGACACCCTTCCAATTGAAGGAGAATCCCTTGATGTTCTTGGCGGCCACGCCGTTGGAATTCTGGTAGTAGAGCGGGACTGCGGGCAGGTCACGGAAGAGCAGCTCCTCGGACTGCTGATAGATCTTGTTGGCCTCGTCAATACCCTTGGCGGAGGCTGCCTTGTCCATCAGGTCGTCGAACTCGGGGTTCTTGTAGTCGCCGTCGTTGGACCCGTTGCCGTTGGCGGCCGAGCTGGCGAAGTTGCTGGACAGATAGCTCTCAGGCGAGGGGTAATCAGGCTGCCAACCGGAGCGGAAGGCCGAGTCGGTGAACTTGCGGTTCTGCACATTGGAGCGGAACTCGCTGAAGGTAGGCAGAGGATTGCCTGAAGACTGGATTCCCAGGGCGTTCTTGATGGAGTTGGTGACGGCGTCGTAGATCTCCTTATGGGCACCATCGGCGTTGTAGGCGATCTTGAAGGTGTCGCCCTCGCCCCATGGGGAGATCTTGTTGGCCTCGGCCCAGAGCTCCTTGGCCTTGGACGGGTTGTACTTGAGCACGTCGGATCCCTTGATGCTGGTTGAATAGCCGGGGATGACAGGGGCGGTGAAATCGTGGACCTCCTTGGCAGTTCCGGACAGCACTTTTTTGATGATGGTTGGCCGGTCGATGGACATGGAGATTGCCTGGCGACGGAGCTTGCCCTCCTGATCCTGGCCGAAGTGCTTCATGTAGGTCGGGATGGTGAACATCTGGATGACCGAGCCCGGGTCGTTGATGGCCTGGACCGTGTTGTCGGTCTGGAAGGTCTTGCGAGCCGAGGCAGGCAGGGTATCCAGCACGTCCAAGTTGCCGGCCTGAACGTCGCGGTAGGCTGCTGTGGCATCGGTGTAAGCGCGGAACTCAACGCCGCCGTTCTTGACCTTGACGCCGCCCTTGTATGAAGGATCCTTGACCAGCTTAATGGACTTGTTATGCTCCCAGGACTTGAACTTGTAAGGTCCCACGGTCACCGGCTTCTCGCCGAAGGCCTTGGTGTCCTTGTAGAAGGATTCAGGTAGCGGCGCGAAGGCGGTGTAGCCCACCTGGATGGGGAAGGTGGAGGAGGGCGAGGTCAGATCCACGGTGAAGGTCTTGTCGTCGATGACCTTAAGGCCAGACAACTGGGCATCACTAGGGGTGCCATCCTTCTGTAGATCGTCATAGCCCTTGATGTTGGCGAAGAAGCTGGAGCCCAGCTGCTTGTTGGCGATGCTGGATGCCCAGGACCAGGCCTTGGTGAAGGACTGTGCGGTGACCGGGGTGCCGTCCGAGAACTTCCAGCCGTCGTTGATGGTCACCGTGTACTGGGTGTTGTCCTCGTTGGCCTTGATCTGCTTGGCGATCTCGTTGGCTGGCTTGCCCTTGTCGTCGAAGCGGACCAGCTTGGAGAACATGACATCGATGGGGTTGCCGCCGCCCACCTCGTTGGTCATGCTGGGGATGAGTGGATTGGCCGGCTCAGGGTTGAAGACCGAGATGATGGCATCTGAGCTGCCACCGCTGGTCCCCTTAGCAGAAGAGTCGGATCCACCGGATCCACCGCAGGCGCTCAGCGTGAGCGCCATGACGCACAGTCCGGCACCAGCAATGGTCAGGGCCGATTGCTTCTTCATATATACTGCTCTTTCCTTTAGTTGGTTTCCCAAATCCGTCGCCAGTACATAAGACCCGGGCACGAATTCGCTTTGCTGCGAATCCGGCCGGGTCGGCGACGACGGATTATGCCGTTTCCGGCACGATCATTACTTCTTCTTGGACAACTCCGCAAGGTTCGCATGGCCGTCCCAACGCATGACCAATCCCTGCACATTCTTGGCTGACGCACCCTTGTTATTGGAATAGTAGAGCGGAACCGCAGGCATGTCTTGCAGAAGAATCTCCTCGGCCTGCTGGAAAAGCTTGTTGGCTTCGTCAGTGTTCTTGGCCTTGGCAGCCTGTTTCAGCAGGTCGTCGAACTTGGGGTTCTTGTAATCGCCGTCGTTGGACCCGTTGCCGTCGGCAGCCGAGCTGGCGAAGTTGCTCAACAGGTAGCTCTCAGGCGAGGGGTAGTCAGGCGACCAGGCCGACCGGAAGGCTGCATCCTTGTAGGCGCGCTTGTTGACGTTGCCACGGAACTCGCTGAAGGTGGGCACAGGAGTGGCCACGGCCTTGATGCCCAGCGTGTTCTTGATGGAGTTGGCCATGCCGTCATAGAAGTCCTTGGCACCGCCATCGGCGTTGTAGACCAGCTGGAAGCTCTTGTCAGCAGGCCACTGGCTGATGGCATCGGCCTTGGCCCAAGCATCCTTGGCCTTCTTGGCATCGTACTTCAAGTTATCGGAACCCTTGAGTTTCTTGGAGTACCCAGGGATGGTCGGCGCGGTGAAGTCGGTAGGTTGCACACCCAGACCGCCCAGCACCTTGTCAATCAGCATCTTGCGATCCAGAGCCATGGAGATGGCCTGACGGCGCAGGTGGCCCTCCTGATCCTGGCCGAAGTGCTCCATGGTGGTGGGGATGGTGAACATCTGCAGGACGGAGCCGGGCTTGTTGTAGCCCTTGACCAAACTGTCGGTCATAAAGGTCTTCTGAGCCGAAGTAGGGATGGTATCGATCGCGTCCAGGTTGCCTGCTTGTACATCAGCATAGGCCGAGCCGATATCGGTGTAGATCTTGTAGTCGATGCCCCCGTTTTGGATCTTGACATCACCCGTGTAGGAGGTGTTCTTACGGAGCTTGACCATGGTATTGTGCTGCCAGGAATCGAACTTGTAGGGACCCGAGCTGACAGGATTTTCACCGTAGGCTTTGGTGTCCTTATAGAAGGAATCGGGCAGCGGGGCGAAGGAAGTGTAGCCCACCTGGATGGGGAAGGTGGAGGAAGGCGAGCTTAGATCCACGGTGAAGGTCTTGTCATCTACGACTTTCAGGCCGGACAGCTGGGCATCGGCAGGCGCACCCTCCTTCTGCACATCGTCATAGCCCTTGATGTTGGCGAAGAAGCTGGATCCCAGCTGGCCATTGTTCACATTGGCTGCCCAGGACCAGGCCTTGGTGAAGGACTTGGCCGTGATGGGAGTACCGTCCGAGAACTTGCGCCCATCAGCCAGGGTGACCTTATACTGAGTCATGTCGTCATCGGCCTTTATCTCCGAGGCCAGATCATTATGGGCCTTGCCATGGTCGTCGAAGCGGACCAACTTGGAATTGATGGCGTCAGCGATCGAGCCGCCGCAACTCTCCACAGTATTGCTAGGAATGAGCGGCTGGGCCGGCTCGCACCCACGGATTGAAACGACAGTATTATTGCCGGACTGGCTGCTGGACGATTGCTGTGCGCCCTTGGTGTCGGAACCACTGCCGCAGCCGCTGGCCAAAAGCGCCAAGGCGCAGATAGTGGCGGATACGAGCGTAAGCTGTGAACCCTTCTTCATTACTGCTCCCTTTATTTATTTGTTTATTGAGTGTCAACGTCACGTCTACAACCAAGGACACTAGGATGACCGAACCTCAAAGATCCCTGACCGACGTGTAAGCCACAATACGCCATATTCTGGTACGAAGATGTTTCGTAAGGCAAGTCTCATCTCATTTGCCGGTCTCAGGCCCGCAGCTACTTGTCATCACTGGTCCTTGGAAAGCTCCGCGAAGATCGGATAACCGTCCCAGCCCAGACGCATCCCATGGACCTTCTTGGCGGACGCACCATTGTTGGTGGGGTTGTAGAGCGGCACCGCAGGCATGTCCTGCAGAAGAATCTCCTCGGCCTGCTGGAAGAACTTGTTGGCTTCATTGGTGTCCTTGGCCATGGCAGCCTGCTTCAGCAACGAGTCGAACTTCGGATTCTTGTAGTCACCGTCGTTGGATCCGTTGCCATCGGCCGCAGAGCTGGCAAAGTTACTCATCAGGTAGCTCTCAGGCGAGGGATAGTCAGGCGACCAGGAGGATCTGAAGGCCGCATCATTGTAAAGGCGCTTTTTGATGTTGCCACGGAACTCACTGAAGGTGGGCACAGGGGTGGCCTCGGCCTTGATGCCCAGCGTGTTCTTGATGGAGTTGGCCATGCCGTCATAGAAGTCCTTGGAACCGCCATCGGCATTGTAGAGCATCCGGAAGCTCCTGTCAGCAGGCCACTTGCTGATGGCATCAGCTTTTGCCCAGTACTCCTTGGCCTTCTTGGCGTTGTACTTGATGTTGTCCGAACCCTTGAGGTGCTTGGCATAGCCTGGGATAGTCGGTGCGGTGAAGTCGGTGGGCTGCACACCCAGACCGCCCAGAACCTTGTCAATCAGCATCTTGCGGTCAATTGCCATGGAGATGGCCTGACGGCGCAGATGACCCTCCTGATCCTGTCCAAAGTGTTCCATGGCGGTGGGGATGGTGAACATCTGCAGACCGGAGCCGGGCTTGTTGTAGCTCTGCACCATGCTGTCGGTCATGAAAGTCTTGACAGCAGAGGTTGGAATCCTGTCGATCACATCCAGGTTGCCTGCCTGCACATCGGAATATGCCGAACCCATATCAGTGTAGACCTTGTAGTCGATGCCGCCGTTCTGAACCTTGACCTCCCCGCCGTAATCGCTGTTCTTGCGAAGCTTGACCATGGCGTTGTGCTGCCAGGACTCAAACTTGTAGGGACCCGAGCTGACCGGGTTCTCCCCGTAGGCCTTGGGATCCTTATAGAAGGACTCAGGCAGCGGCGCAAAAGCGCCGTAGCCCACCTGAATGGGAAAAGTGGACGAGGGCGAGATGAGGTCCACGGTGAAGGTCTTGTCGTCGATAACCTTCAACCCGGAGAACTGAGCATCCGCAGGCACACCCTGCTTCTGCAGATCGTCGAAGCCCTTGATGTTGGCGAAGAAGCTGGCATTCAGCTGGCCGTTGTTCACATTGGCAGCCCAAGACCAGGCCCTGGTGAAGGACTTGGCCGTGATAGGGGTGCCATCAGAGAACTTGCGTCCGTCAACCAGGGTGACCTTGTACTGGGACATGTCATCGTTGCCCTTGATCTCCGAGGCCAGATCGTTGTGGGCCTTGCCCTGGTCGTCGAAGCGGACCAGTCTGGAGTTGATGGCATCAACGACCTGCCCGCCGCAGCTCTCCACGGTGTTGCTGGGAATGAGCGGCTGGGCCGGCTCACACCCATGGACCGAGACCACGGCGTTGTTGCTGGACCGGCTGCCGGAGGACTGCTCGGCACCCTCGGTGTTGGTACTGCTGCCACTGCCGCAACCGCTTGCCAAAAGCGCCAAGGCACAGATGGTCGCGGACACGAGCGTAAGCTTTGAACCCTTTTTCATTGCTGCTGCTCCCTTTAACTGGTTCTCAACCTCGCGCATACACTTCGACGGTACTGGACTGACGTACCTTGACTGACATGTAGGCTGCGATACGCCACATTCTGATACCAGGATGTTTCACAGGACAAGACTTGTCTCATTTGCCGAATCTCAAGCCCGCGGAAAAGCCTGCCTATATCGGGCCCGCAACTGCTCGATGGAGACGTGGGTGTAGCGCTGTGTTGTCCGCAGGGAGGAGTGGCCCAGCATCTCCTGAACCTCGCGCAGGTCGGCTCCCCCATCCAGCATATGTGTGGCGGCCGAGTGTCGCAGGGCGTGGGGGGCGATGTCGGGTACCCCAGCCTGGCCAGCCGCCTGATGAACCACCTTACGGACCTGCCGCTGGCCAACCCTGCCGCCAAGCTGACCCAGGAAGAGGGCCTGACCTGCCTTGCGGGCCGCTTTGGCCGTTGAGCCCGCCAGGACCGGCCGCCCCTCCCGCAGCCAGCGGTCCAAGGCGCGATCGGCAGGCAGGCCATAGGGCAGGACCCGCTCCTTGGACCCCTTGCCCAGAACCTTTGCAGTGCGGCTGTGCCGGTTCACGTCATCCAGGTCCAGTCCGCAGAGCTCGGCCACACGCATGCCCGTGGCGTACAGCAGTTCCAGCATGGCCGCATCGCGCACCTGCAGGGCCGCCTGAACTTTCTTGTCTTCTCGGGGCTCAACCGGATCCTGGTCAACCGTATCCATCAGGGTGCGGGCCTGGTCATGCGTCAGGATTCGAGGAAGGTGTTCGGACTGCTTGGGACTGCTCAAGGCCAGGGTTGGGTCGGTCTTGATTCGGCCATGCCTGCTCAGCCAGCCGAAGAAAGACCTCAGCGCCGCCGTCTTCCGGGCCATGGTCGAGCGGGCGTGAGTGGTTGCCTCGTGGGCCAGCCAGGATCTGATGGCGGCCAGGTCGATCTGCGCAGGGTCATTGATGCCATGCAAATGCATCAGATGCAGAAAGCCCGCCAAGTCGGCCCGGTAGGAACGCACGGTGTTGGGACTCTTGCCTGCCACCCGGGAAAGATAGTCGGTGAAGTCCTGCAGATCCTGGTCCAATACGGGCGCTCCTTTCGCTTGGCTGTGCGGTATGTGCAATACAGTCTAGGCGTTTTCGCCCCCGTCGCAGCCGCAGGCGATACTGACACAGGAGGTGGATGCCATGCGTTTGCCAGCAACCATACCGGTCGGAGCACGGCTGGTGGTCAGGATTGCCTTGGGGTCGGACCCGAAAGACGGAAGGCCCAAGTTCCGCGACTACGTGGGCCATGTGGTCGACTGGGACGGACAGCGGCTGATCCTGGACAGGGATCCGGCGGCCAATGGGTCGCGTCCCGGGGAACGCGTGACCCTTCAGGCAACAGACATGGTGGCGCTGAAGCCGGTCCCGGAACGCCGCTCGCCTCGCCCGGACCCTCCGAATTTCAGTCGATGACCGGCGGGTGCAGCACCCGGGCCCGGCTGGTGGTCAGGAAGGCCGAGACCTGCTCGCCGCGCAGGGCTGAATCCAGCAGCTCCTGCCGCCAGTTACCCTCCTGCAGATCCAATTCCAGATCAGTTGTGGGCATCTGCTCCTGGTCGCCCAGGGCCACCTTGTAGCGCCGGAAGGGATCCGCCTGGAGGAAGAAGTTCCGACGCTTTTCATCGGCCTCTGGCTCCTGGTCCCGCAAAAGAGAAGCTATGCTCTGCAGATTCTCGACCAGGACATCCAGAAGATCGGCCACTTGGTCGGCGTTCTCCTCCACCATGGCCCGGGTCCGCTCCGGGTCGGTCAGGGCCACACGGGTCATGTCCCGCCAGGACCCGGCCGCCAGCGCCGAGGCCACACGACGGTCAGGCGACCTCGTCAGCATGTTGGCCAGGGCGGTGGCCACCACATGGGGCATGTGCGAAATCAGTGCCGCAGCCCGGTCATGGGTGGCATCGTCCAGGGCGATCAGCCGGTTGCCCAGCCCCTGGGTGATCATGTCGGCCACGGTCAGGAAACGGCTGTAATCCGTATGCTCATCGACGCAGAGGGCCCAGAGGGCATCTTCCAAGAGGGCCGGGTCCGAATCCTCATAGCCGGAACCTTCGCTGCCGGCCATGGGATGGGCGCCTACATAACGATCGGCCAAACCGGCCTGTTCGACCTGCCTGCGGACCGGACCCTTGACGCTGCCCACGTCGGTCAGGGTGGTACCACGGGTCAGCACCGGCGCCAAGGCCTTGAGCACGTCGGGCATGGCACGCAAGGGTGTGGCCAGTACCAGCACGTCTGCTTTGCCCTTGGCCAGCTCCTCCAAGGTGTCCACACAATGGATCCCTTGGCTGCGGGCCTGCTCGTAGGGACGGTCGTTATGGTTCCAAGCAATCACGAATCGACCCCGGGCGGCCAGGCGTCGGGCCAGCGATCCGCCGATTAGACCCAGCCCCGCAATGGCAATCTTGTGGGCCGAGGTCAGCACCGGCGAGGCGGCCATGCCTGCTATCGGGTGCATGTGCTCGGGCCCAGACAGGTCCATATGTGGGAAAGGCGCGGATTCATCTACCATAACAACTCCTTGTTGATCGTCTCGGAATCGGGGTCCTCACCCCGGAAAGCCCCCGCCCTGGGCAGCATCCATTCACGGATGGGGGGCGCTGGATGCGGGGTGCGCGGATGGACCGCCAGTGTCTTGAGCCAGTCCCCTCTTTCCAGCAGGTCGGCCAGAACCTGATGCAGGCCCTTCTGCCAAGGTGCGGCATCGATGCTGGCTACGAAGCTGTAAGTCCCGTCGTGCCCCTTGATGGGTCGGGACATGAATGAGGTCATGTTCAAGCCTGCATCGCGCAGACGGTCCAGCAGGTTGGCCAGCACACCCGGCCCCGTATTCAGGGGAATAAAGGTGATGATGGACTCGAAATCACCGCCCGCTGCCAGGCGGCGTGCCAGCCCGGCGGCCTGATCCCGGGGAGCCAACATAAGAAAGTCGGTTCGGGCCCCCTGATAGTCCTGTACCTCACGCCGATAGGTCTCCAGCCCGTAGAGGCTCCCGCAGATGCGCGGCCCCAGAGCCACCTGATCGGAGCCCAGATCACGGCAGGCCGCAGCGTTGGAGTTGGCTGTCACCGGATTCAGGCCGGTCTCTTGGATGAAGCCCTTGCACTGGGCCAGTCCGTGAGGGTGGGCGTCGACCTGGCGCAGGGTGCCATGGTCGGCCCGGACGAAGGCATCGAAAACGATGGGCAGACGGACCATGCCGAAGCCCGCTACCGCTTGAGCGTCAATCAAGGCGTCCATGTTGGGCACCACATGGCCCTCCACGTTGTTCTCCCAGGCCAGCACTCCCCAGCCTTGGCCCTCCTCCACGGACGCCACAATGGCAGCCGCATCCGTACAGGGCCTCAGATCCGCCTGGCAGCCCAGCCTTGTTGCCATGAGGTTGGCGGCCTCAAGGGCGGCCTGATGAGTGAAGGTCCCCTCGGGTCCCAGGAAGTGCAGGGGAATACGGTCGGGCAGAGTCGCCGGTGATTCTGACAGAGCCTGGCTCATGCGGATCGCCCCTGACGACGCAAGGGGCCGTCAGAAAACCAGGAGGCCGGCAGGCAGATGGCCAAGGTCTGGATCAGGACCAGCCCGCCCATCCAGAGGAAGACCGCATACTTGGCAAAGAATGTAGGGAAGTTGGCATAGGGCATGAGTACATCGCCGCCCGGCCCCCGCATGGAGAGCAGCCAGACCGTGACCGTGGAGGCCACCAGATGCAGGGCCAGGCCCATGGTGCCGCTATCGCAACGAACCCACCAGGCGGCCAGGGCCACCAGCAGATAAGCCAGGACCATCCCCCAGGGCAAACCCTGAGCGGCTCCGGAACGCTGGACCAGAGTACCCAGCACGCCCACCGCCAGCCCGATGGGCAGGCCAAGCAGGCAACGGAAGGGACTTGCCTTGCCAGACTCCCCCGTCGAATGGGAGACGGTCTGGTCCTTGGATTTGGAAACCTGAGACTTCATGGATTCAAGACTAGTCCGACCCGGTCACCGTGGGGCGGCCGGGTCGGACTGATCTGATTTTGATAGAAGGCTTACTTATTGTTGGCCCTGCGCTGACGGGCGTTCCACTTATACCAGGCGTCCCTGTCCAGGATGATCTTGCGCACGCGGATGGACTCGGGTGTCACCTCCACGCACTCGTCATCGTTGGCGAAGTCCAGGGACTCCTCCAGGCTCATGTCGATGGGCGGGGTCAGGGTCTCCAGCACGTCGGCGGTGGAGGAACGCATGTTGGTCATGTGCTTCTCCAGGGTGATGTTGATGTCCAGATCGCCGGGCTTGTTGTTGATCCCCACGATCTGCCCCTCGTAGACGGGCGACTGCGGCTTGACAAAGAATTCACCGCGGGCCTGGAGCTTCTGCATGGCATAGGGGCTGGCCTTGCCGGAGCGGTCGGAAACCATGGATCCGTTCTGCCGGGTCTTGATGTCACCTGCCCAAGGGGCGTAGCCGGCGGAGATCGACGAGGAGATGCCGGTGCCGCGGGTGGCGGTCAGCAGGGCGGTGCGAAAGCCCAGGAGGCCACGGGAGGGCACAGTGAACTGCATCCTGACCCAGCCGGAGCCGTGGTTGGTCATGGTCTCCATGCGACCCTTGCGATCGGCCATGAGCTGGGTGACTGCGCCCATGTATTCCTCAGGCACGTCGATGGTGTCGGACTCCATGGGCTCCTGAATCTTGCCGTCCACAGTCTTGGTGACCACCTGAGGACGGCCTACGGTCAGCTCGTAGCCCTCACGTCGCATCTGCTCGGCCAGGATGGCCAGGGCCAGCTCGCCACGGCCCTGGACCTCCCAGGCGTCGGGCCGATCGGTGGGCAGCACCTTGATGGAGACGTTGCCGATCAGCTCGCGGTCCAGACGATCCTTGAGCATGCGGGCGGTCAGCTTATGGTCCTTACCCTCAGTGCCGGCCAGCGGCGAGTCGTTGGTGCCGAAGGTCATGGAGACAGCCGGGTCGTCAACGTGAATCAGAGGCAAGGGGCGGGGATCGTCCTGGTCGACGATGGTCTCGCCGATCATGATGTCCTCAACACCGGCCACAGCCACGATGTCGC
>NZ_JBVPQK010000069.1:0-11783 GCF_058197115.1 Bifidobacterium sp. POST2/T3 (B1) | reverse complement strand
GTGGTTGTGGCGGAAGATGAGGCTTTGATCAGGCTCGATACCGTCGAAGCTCTCGAGGATGCCGGCTATGACGTGGTCGGCCAGGCAGCCAGCGGCCAGGAGGCCATTGATCTGACTCGTGAGCTGAGACCCGATGTAGTCGTTATGGACGTGAAGATGCCCGGTACCGACGGCATTACCGCCGCCACTGAGATCGGCAAGGAGAATCTGGCGCCGGTGGTTATGCTGACGGCGTTTTCTCAGCAGAGTCTGGTCGAGAAGGCGGCTGATGCTGGGGCTATGGCCTATGTGGTCAAGCCCTTTGCTCCGGAAAAGCTGCTTCCGGCCCTTGAGGTGGCCATTTCACGCTTCGATCAGATCAACGCCCTGAAGGACGAGGTAACCGACATGAAGGCCCGTTTCGAAGCCCGGAAGCGGGTGGACAGGGCCAAGGGCCTGCTCATGGAGAGCATGGGCATGACCGAGTCTGAGGCCTTCCGCTGGATCCAGAAGACATCCATGGACCGCAGGCTGACCATGCAGGAGGTGGCCGACGTGGTCATCAACAACGTGGCCAATCAGAACGATCGTTAGTCATTCTTATGGAAGACCAGACGAAGGAGCAGGACAAGGACGGCCGCACCCTGCTGGTCGTCGATGGACATTCGCTGGCCTTCCGGGCCTTCTATGCCCTTCCCGTCGAGAGCTTCACTACCTCGACGGGGCAACCCACCAACGCGGTATGGGGCTTTGCCACCATGCTGGCGGATGTAATGGCCAAAGAGAAGCCCACTCACATGGGCGTGGCCTTTGACGTCAAGGGCGGCACCTTCCGCAACGCAATGTTGCCCCAATACAAGGGCACCCGTGAAGCCGCTCCCAAGGAACTGCTGAGCCAGTTGCCTCTGATCCAGGACCTGCTTAAGGGCCTGGGCATCACCTATATCGAAAAGCCCGGTTACGAGGGCGACGATATCATCGGCACGCTGGCCACCATGGGGGAGCAGGCCGGGTTCAAGACCCTGGTCCTGTCGGGGGACAGGGATGCCTTTCAGCTAGTGGACGACGACATCACCGTGCTCTACCCAGGCCACCACTTCAAGAACCTCAAGCACATGACGCCCCAGGCCATCATGGATCGCTACAAGGTGACCCCAGAGCAGTATCCGGATCTGGCCGCCATGCGCGGCGAGGGGGCCGACAACATCCCTGGCGTGCCGGGTGTGGGCGACGGCTATGCCGCCAAGTGGATCAACAAGTACGGATCGTTGGATTCCATTCTGGAACACGCTGACGAAATAGGCGGCAAGAAGGGCCAGGCATTGGCGGAGAATGCCGACCAGGTGCGGCTCAACCGGAAGGTCAATGCCCTGGTGCGCGACCTGGATCTGGGCGTGAAGGTGGAGGATCTGCGTTTCGGCACCATCCATACGGATCAGGTTCTGCCCATCTTTGAGCAGCTGCAGTTCGGCCCGCAGACCCGCAAGAAGATCCTGCGCGGATTCAACACGGTTGCCGATTACGATTACTCTCCAGCTTCAGCGCTGGTGGATGTCAGCAACAAGCAAGAGGAGTTCACGCAGCCCGAGCGTGATAAGGCGGAGTCCGCCGACCAGCTGCGGGACTGGTGTGAGAAGCATCTGCCGGATAAGGCCCTCTGCCGGCGCTCGGCAGACCATGTCAAGGCCATGGCCGATGCCCTGGACCAAATCAAAGACATCGGAGACTCCGACCAGAATGCCATGCGCTGCAGTGAAGCCATGAAAGAGCACTGGGTTCTTCACGCTATCGGCTGGGCCAAGCACGGCGACTACGGCCTGGAGGAACTGGCTATTCTCTCCATGGATGGCCACGGCCTGGTCCTTATGGCGGAAGACATTGACGAAGCCATGCGTGAAGCCATCCAGGAGCTGATTGACCAGCGGATTGGGACCTGCGTGGTCCATGGTTACAAGGAGCATCTGCACTTCTTGGAGAGCCAGGGACTGCACATGTCCCTGCCCCTGTTCGATACCAAGCTGGCAGGCTATTTGGCTGAGCCTGATTTCCATGCTGACAATCTGGAACAGGCCGTAGCCCACTTCCTGGCCATCCCCGTAGAGGAGGAGCCTGAAGCCACACAGGGGGCCCTGGCCCTTGACGGGCGAGAGGATGAGGACGAGCGTCGGCGGGGGACTCGGATTCTTCGTCAGGCGCAATACGTTATGATGGTTTCCGAGCGCCTGCAGGAACTTATGGACGAGCGTCATCAGTACGGGCTGCTCCGCACCATAGAGCTGCCCACCTCCGCAGTCCTGGCGCAGATGGAGACCGAGGGCGCCAAGGTGGACGATGCCCGCCTGAAGGAGATGCACGACCGGTTCGCTGCAGAGGCCCGTCAGGCTCAGGAAATCGCTTGGGATAAGGCCGGCAGCCGTGTCAACCTGCAGAGCCCCAAGCAGCTTAGCAAGGTGCTCTTTGATGATATGGGCCTGGTGCCCACCCATAGGACTAAGACCGGTTCCTATTCCACCAACGTCTCGGTCCTGCAGGACTTGTATATAAAGTCGGTCAACAACGAACGGGCCAACGACTTCCTGGGTGCGCTCCTCAAGCACAGGGAGACCAACAAGCTCAAGCAGATCGTGCAAACCCTGCGCGAGGCTGTCAATCCCCGGGATGGACGGCTGCACACCACCTATGAGCAGACCGTGGCCGCCACTGGCCGGTTGAGCTCGGTTGATCCCAACTTGCAGAACATTCCCAACCGGGATGCCCGTGGGCGTGAGATTCGTTCGGCCTTCGTGCCTGGCAGCGGGTACGAGGCGCTGCTTTCCTCGGACTACTCCCAGGTGGAGCTGCGGATCATGGCCCATCTTTCCGGGGACCAGGCCTTGATCGATGCCTTCAAGTCTGGCGCTGACTTCCACCGGTACGTGGCCAGCCTGGTCTACGACATCCCCATGGAGGAGGTCACCGGGGACCAGCGCTCCCATGTGAAGGCCATGAGCTATGGGCTGGCCTATGGGCTGAGCACCTATGGCCTGGCCCAGCAACTCAAGATCAGCCCGGCCGCGGCTGATGTGCTGCGCGCCAAGTACTTCGCCACCTTCGGCAAGGTCCATGAGTACTTGGAGTCCCTGGTGGCCGATGCCCGTGAGAAGGGTTACACCGAGACCATGTTCGGTCGGCGGCGCTACTTCCCAGGGCTGCGTTCCAAGCGCCGTCCCACCCGCGAAGCCGCCGAGAGGGCTGCTCTGAACGCGCCCATCCAGGGGTCAGCTGCCGATATCATGAAAATCGCCATGATCAAGGCCAGCCGTGCCTTGTCCGATCAGGGGCTGAAGAGCCGAATCTCCCTGCAGATCCACGATGAATTGCTGGTGGAGATCGCTCCCGGAGAGACCGACAAGGCCACCAAACTGGTCAAGGATTCCATGGAACATGCCGTTGAATTGGCCGTGCCCCTGGATGTGTCCACCGGCATTGGCCAGGATTGGGAGCTAGCCGCTCACTGAACTAACATGGGGTGGCTTGGGCCCAGCAGGATCCGAGGAGGGATCGTTATGTCTGATGGGCAAGATGAGGTTCAGAGGCCTTCGGTGTCCCTGGGCCAGGTTGTGGATCTGCTGGAGGGGCTTTACCCCTTGGAATACGCAGAGGACTGGGATTATCCGGGTCTGGTGGCGGGGGATCCGTCCTGGCCGGTCAGGCGGATTTGGTGCGCCGTAGACCCTCGGCCCGATGTGGTTCAGGAGGCTCTTGACCACAAGGCCGACCTGCTGATCACCCACCATCCGCTCTTCTTCAGGTCGGTCCACCAGGTTTCCGGCCAGGATTTCCGCGGGGATATGATAACCAGGCTGATTGAGGGCCGTTGTGGGCTCTGGGTTGGGCATACCAACGCTGATGCTGCTTACCGTGGCGTGGCCCAGGCCGCTGCCGATGTTCTTGACCTGCAGGAGGCGAGACCACTGGCTCCTCAGTCGGTCTCTAAACGCGATTTACACGCTGATCAGGGGATCCAGGTAGGCCTGGGTCGTTGGGGACGGCTTCCTAAGCCCACACCATTTGAGGATTTGGTCCATACCATGGCGGACCTCCTGCCCAAGACGGCTCTGGGTGTTCAGGCGGTCGGTGTGCCCGAGGCCATGGTTTCCACGGTCGCCCTGCTGCCCGGCTCTGGGGACTCCGAGTTCGACCTGGTCCGGTCCACGGGGGCAGATGTCTACATCACCAGCGATTTGCGCCATCATCCTGCCACGGATGCCTACCAGCAGGCCCTTTATGAGGCCCGGATGGCGGGTCGTCCGAATCAGCCCAGACCCATGCTGATCAACACCCCGCACTCGGCCATCGAAAGTCTCTGGTTCCGCTACGCCAAGGGAGACATTGCCCGGGCCCTGGAGATGGCTACTGGTGTTCGTCCACAGGTGGAGGTCTCATCGATCGTCACCGACCCTTGGACCATGGTGGTGCGCTGACGGCTGGGGGTTGATGATTGAGGAGGAATGATTGCATGAGCGGTGAAGCACAGGATCTGCAGGCACGATTGGCCGCCAGACTGGCCGACCGGGATGGCCAGGGGCCCAAGGGCATCGATATGGACCGTGTACCCGAGCTGATAGATGATAGGGAGGTCTTCCGCGGCCCGATATTCGTTATCGACCAACAGCAGGTGGCCATGTTCAGGCGTGACGGTTCTAAGGAGATCATCGGCAGACAGCTCATCCGTCACGCCCCCTGCGTGGTCATGCTGGTGCACGACTGCACTGCCGATGCCTATCTGCTGACCCGTGAGTACCGGGTGGGCGCCCAGGCCTACGTATTCGGCCTGCCAGCCGGCTTCATCGACCCGGGTGAGAGCCCTGTCAAGGCCGTCCTGCGCGAGCTGCGCGAGGAGACCGGTTTGGTACCCGGGCCTGAGGGTGCTCCGGGCTCAGAAAGCCATCTGGATCCGGACAACGGCTGGATTGATGCCGCTCCCGATGTCTACTCCTCCCTAGGCATGAGTGACGAGCTCGGACACATCGTGGTCCTGCATTTGCGTCGCTGGCATCAGGGGCCAACCGACTTCGACCCGGGCGAGCACATCCAGTCGGCCTGGGTCTCCTGGCAGGAGCTCTGCGCAGCAGGAGTCGCCGATGCCAAGGCGGTGGTTGCCATTCAGCGCGAGGCCATCCGTCGTCTGCAGAAGGATTGATATCGAGGCATAAAGTTCATGATTGGTCAAGCAGAACATACCAGTGGTATGATAGCTTTTGTCGGACAAGATGGTCAGACCAGGATGGTCAGGCATTGATGCACTGACAGGAAGGGGAGCACCGCATGGGCACGCCGAAGGATCCCGAAGGACATCGCAATCAGATCCTTGATGTAGCCCAGCGGCTCTTCCTGGAAAAGGGCTACGACGGAACCAGCATTCAGGACATTGTCGATGGTCTGGGTGGCATGACCAAGGGAGCTGTCTACTATCATTTTCCTTCCAAGACGGCCATTTTCCATGCGGTCACTGAGCGCATGGCTTCGTCCTCATCCCAGGAGGACTGGCTGGGGGAATGGCCCGGAAAAACTGGCCTGGACAAACTGCGCAACGAGCTGATTGCCTCCCTGTCGGCTTACTCGCGTCTCGATGTGACCTTTTCAGCCAGAACCTTGTTGAAGAGCCCCCGCATGGTCGGGGAGATGTACTTGAAATCCATGGACAGGATTGTGGACGTGATCACTCCCTACGTTCGTGAAGGCGTGGAGGACGGCTCCATTGCCTCCTGCAATCCCGAGGATCTGGCCCAGGTGCTCTATATCCTGCTCAACATGTGGATAGGGATCCGGTTCTCGACCATGACTCGGGACCAAGTGGTTTCCAAGTTTACTCTGTTGGCCGATATGCTCAAGGGGATCGGGGCACCGGTCATAGATGATCGGGTCATTCGCGCAGCCGTACACTTGCATGCGCATCTAAAGAGCAATCCACTGACTGCCACCGGTGGGGAGTCCACTCAGGAGAAATTCGACCAGGATCAGGATCACGAGGCCTCTCTGAGCCGAGAGATCTCATAGGGCCTAGAGGGCTCTGGCGATTGGCAAGATTCGGGTACTCAACGGGTGAATGGTTTTGTTTCCGCTAAACATACCATTGGTATTTTTGAAAGGAGTTTCATGAAAGTTCTGGAGGCGGACGGTATCGTCCAAGTGTTTGAAGGCAGGGAGGTGCTGGCTGGGCTGGACCTGTCATTGGAGCAGGGCGAGATTCTGGGCCTGTTGGGAGCCAACGGAGCTGGCAAGTCCACGCTGTTGAAGATTCTGACTGGAATGCAGAGACCTGCCGGCGGACAGGTCCGTTTTCTGGAGAAACCTCTCAGCAAAGGCTACCCGGGCAGTTTGGCAAGGATGGGGGTGTCCATCAACGAGCCCGTGTTTTATGAGTCCCTCAGTGCCAGGCAGAACCTGGAGATCGACCTGTCCTACCATGCGTTGGCAAGCGGGGAGCATAGAGCCGTTGATTTCGCCGGAATCAGCCAACTCTTGGAGAACGTCGGATTGACTGCCGATTCAACCACGCCTGTTGGCAGATATTCCATGGGCATGAGGCAGAGGCTGGCCCTGGCAAGATGCATGGGCCATCATCCTGACCTTTACCTACTGGACGAGCCGCTCAACGGATTGGATCCTGTGGCCATCGGACAGCTGCGAAACAGCCTGCGAAGTCTGGCTGCCCAAGGCAGTGCGGTCCTCTTTTCCAGCCACATCCTCTCCGAGGTGCTGCACACTGCCGACCGCGTGATGGTGGTGGCGGACGGCAGGGTAAGTCTGCGGGCCAGCGTCTCTGAGCTCCTCAATAAGGGCCAAGAGGCCGCCGAACAGACCCTGATCAATGCTATGGAGGGCTGATATGAAGACGCTGCTGCAATTGGAGCTGAAAAAGACGAGACTATGGCCCTGCATTTTCGCAGGACTGGCAGTGGTGGCCGCATCCTTGGCCCTGGGAGGCATGTTCCTGGCCATTGGCCACACGAGCGGGCGGTCTGATCCTCGGCTGTCCAGTCTGGCTTTCGTGTTGCAGATGGCCATGGTCATCCTTCTGGTAGGTTTCTCTTTGGTGGCCGCTGCCCTCTGCAACCTGGTCTTCATCGAACCCTATACAGGGAGGAATCTGACACTCACCCTGTCGTGTCCCATCTCGCGGGAACGAATCCTGCTGGCCAAACTGGAGTTCGTCGGCTTCTTCACGGCCCTGTCCTATCTCGCGGGGACGGCCGTTACCCTGACCGTCTTGCTGCTGGTCGACCGTCTTGTGGGTTCACTCGGAAAGGGTTCGCCAGGCAGCCTGTTCGGACAGGTTCTCTTCATGCTGGTCACCAGTCTCGCGGGACTGGTAGGGCTGGTCGGCATCGCCCTTTCCTTGGGCTTCTGGAAGCGCTCGCTGCCAATCATGTTTGGGGTCCTGCTCCTGCTGGACGCTTTGGTGGGCAACCTGCTCTCCCTTTCCCCACTACTGTCTGCGTTGGTACTTCTTATCATCTTTCTGACGTCCCTGCCGGCCTGGTGGTTGCTTCACCGGACTCTCATGAAGATCGAACTGCCCTGAACGGCTGCCGACCATGCAGGAACTTCTGAAGAACAAGCCTTTCGTGACCATGGTTCTGGCCAGTCTGTTTAATACGGTCGGGGGCGAGCTCTTCAACATCGTCTTCATCGTCTATGCCCAGACCATGCCCTTTGCCGGACTCATAGCTTCAATGGCCTGGGTGGCGCCAACTCTGACGGCCATCCTGACCGGATACTTGGCCGACAGGACCGTGCACAAGACACGGATGCAAGTGGTGATCAAGCTGATTCAGGTGTGTATTTACCTGGCTATGGCCATAACAATCGGCAGGTCCAAGAGTTTGCCCGTCTTTCTGCTGCTGGTAGCCATGGACATGACATCTTCCATGCTGGAGGGATATGCGGGCAGTCTGTGGATGCCGGTCCTCAAACACCTGGTCCAGCCAGACCAGCTCCACCAGGCGACCTCGATCACTTCCGCTGCATCCAATGTCGCGGCTGTAATCAGTGCAGGCGGAGGTGCGGTGTTGATCGCTATCCTGGGCAACAGATTCGCTGTATTCGCGCTGATCAATGCTGCCACCTTTCTGCTGGCGGGAATTTTGGTGGCCATTGGCTATAAGGCATTCGCCAGGGCGGAGGTCACAGGCAATGGTTCACCTGTGGGCAAGCATGTGGGCCTGTCCTCCAGCCTCCGTATGGCCTTGGGGGAGTTTCGCAGCTCTACATTCCTGGTCCTGATGGTGGGCTTCGGCTGTCTGGTCAACCTTCTGGGGACGACTCTGCAGCCCCTGCTCAATCTGGGGCTGATTTCCATGCCCGAGGTCTGGTGGGGAAGCTACGGCACAACCATAGCCGTAATCAACGGCATCTCCTCGCTTGGACTAATCCTTGGCGCACTCCTTGCCGCAGATCCGCTCAGGCGGCTGCCCATGGCCCATTTGCTGACCGGAGTCATGGCCGCAGCCGCCATGGTAGGGATCAACCTGGTATGGCTGCACATTCCTGCCCTGCTGTTCCTCCCGCTCCTGGTCATGAACTATCTTTTGGGCAAGATCAACCCTCGGTTCATGACCATGCTCATCAGCACAGTGGGCGAGGACCACCTGGCTGCAACTATGGGAGTGGTACAGACTGTCATGATGATAGGGGCGCCTCTGGGGCAGATGATTTTTCTAACGCTGGGAAATCTGGTCGGCATCGCCATCACCATGTCGATTTATGCGAGTCTGACGGGCCTTCTGGCTCTGACGATTCTCCTTACAGGATTGCTGGGCATGAATGCCAAGGATCCGACTCCCGACATGGGACAAAAGCAAAAGTCGGGCTAGCCGGATTTGAACCGGCGACATCCTGCACCCAAAGCAGGCGCGCTACCAAGCTGCGCTATAGCCCGGCGCCCATCAGTATCACCGTATGGGCACAATGTATCAATATAGCACAGGGTCGGGTCCCCACTGGACCTCTAGGGGTGAGCAGGGAGCAGGAACAGCTCTGCGCCTGCGGTTACCATGGTGACCATGACAGTGGAAGAGACATGGGCGGCGCCGCAGGCGGGTGGCCCCTTGGATGCAACGGTGACCATACCGGGGAGCAAGTCCCTTTCGAACAGGTATCTGATTCTGGCAGCCCTGGGAAGTTGCCCTGTCAGGTTGACTGGTCTACTCAGGTCACGTGATACGGACCTGATGATTCAGGCTCTGGAGGCCCTTGGCGTGAGCTGTCGGGTTGACCCGAACAGTCCCACAGAAGTGGCAGTTGCTCCACCGGCAGGGGGACGTTTCCGTGGCGGCGCCCGGGTAGAATGCGGACTGGCTGGAACCGTTATGCGTTTCGTGCCGGGTCTGGCCATGCTGGCTGATGGTCCCACACACTTCGACGGGGACCAGCAGGCCTATCGGCGACCTATGAGGCCCCTGTTGGACGGCCTGACCCAGTTGGGAGCCAAGATAGATTACCTGGGCCAGGAAGGTTTCCTGCCCTTTGTGCTCACACCGCCGGACCGCCTGGTAGGCAGGGAGGTGACCATAGACTCCTCGGCATCCTCGCAGTTCATTTCCGGCCTCCTGCTCCTGGCTGCTAGGGCTGATGGCACTATGACCATCGTTCACTCTGGTCAGCATCTTCCTAGTCTTCCGCACATCGCCATGACTGTTGAGGATCTGCGTCAGGCCGGAGTCCAGGTTCAGGCCAATCTCGACCGTTGCAGGTGGAGTGTTGAAGGCAGGGGATCTGCTGGGACGCAGCTGCCTGATCAGATCCAGGTGGAGCCCGACCTGTCGAATGCGGCCCCCTTCCTGGGAGCGGCCCTGATAGGTGGCGGACAAGTCAGCGTGCCCAACTGGCCAGATCGGACAACACAGCCAGGCGGCTTGCTGCCCAAGTATTTGGAGACCATGGGCGCGAAGGTAGACATGGTTCCCGACGGTCAGGGTAGCGCCACCTGTAGGGTGACCAGCGCGGAAGCCATCCATGGACTCGGCGACTTCGATCTGTCTCCCGCGGGGGAGATTGTGCCATCTATTGCAGCCATCCTGGTTTTTGCGGACAGGCCCAGTCGCCTGCACGGCATCGGCCACCTGCGTGGTCATGAGACCAACCGGCTGAAGGCGCTGGCCGCGGAAATCACCAGAATAGGAGGTCGAGCCCGCGAACTGGATGATGGCCTGGCCATTGAGCCTGTGCCGACTCAGCGTATGCACGGGGCCGTCATGGAGACCTATGCCGACCATCGCATGGCTACTTTCGCCGCCATGATTGGTCTTAAGATACCCGGCATCCGGGTGCGCAACATCGGTACCACGGCCAAGACCATGCCTGACTTCCCGGGTATGTGGAAGCGAATGCTGGCAGGCGAGGTTCAAGGCTGAACCAGAGCGATTCAAGCGAAAGGAGCCGTGTTATGAGCATCGAGGATGAAAGGCAGACCTGGCAGGAGGATCTGGATCTGGCCATCGCCATGGCCGATCAGGCCGATCAGGTCACCGTGGGCTACTTCAAGTCGCCAGATCTTAAGGTGGAATGCAAGGCGGACAATACCCCGGTCACCCAGGCTGACAAAGAGGCGGAGGCAGTGATTCGTCGCGTTTTGGCCCGAGCAAGGCCCAACGATACCATCTATGCCGAGGAGTTGGGAAAGCAGGAGTCCAACGGCAGGCGTTGGATTATCGATCCGATTGACGGGACCAAGAACTATGTGCGCGGAGTCCCCGTCTGGGCGACTCTGATTGGCTTGGAGGTAGACCATCAGATGGTGGTCGGCACGGTATCGGCCCCCATGCTGGGCACCCGTTGGTATGCCGCGCGGGGTCAGGGAGCCTACATGGCGCGTCAGGGCGAAGCCCCCAGGGCCATCCACGTATCAAATGTGAACCGGATGGAAGACGCCTCCATGTCCATATCGTCGCTGACTGGGTGGAAAGCCATAGGACGTCGGGAGCGGCTTCTTGACTTGACCGATCGGATCTGGCGCCTGCGTGGTTTCGGCGACTTCTGGCAATACATGCTCTTGGCTCAGGGGGCTATCGATCTGGCGGCAGAGCCGGAGCTTGACCTCTATGACATGGGTGCGTTGGTCCCCATCGTGACCGAGGCAGGGGGCAGCTTCACTGACTTGGCAGGCAACCCGGGTCCTTGGGGTGGCAATGGCCTTGCCAGCAATGGTCTTCTGCACGAGGAGGCCTTGGCGGCCCTGGGGGATTGACATATACAAGAAGGTCGGTGACCACATACATTACTGTGGTCACCGACCTTCTTCGTTCTTAAGACCAAGTTCTTAGAACCAAGACTCAATCACAATCATCTATCCTTCAACCAATTAGTGAGATTGAGAGGACAAGTCCGGTCAAAGGTCAGGCCCGGAACTTGTTGCCGTAGGCATCGCCCTGGCTGGCGACGACCTCTGCCTGGCGGGCGATGGAGAGCTCCTCGTTGGTGGGGATGACGCAGACGGCGACCGTGCTGTCGGGGGTGGAGATGATCCGGGCCTCCTTGGACCGCTGGTCGTTCTTCTCCTGGTCCAGCTTCACGCCGAAGGGCTCCAGCTGTTCGACGACCCGGCGACGCACGATCTCATCGTTCTCGCCCACGCCGGCTGTGAAGGTGATGGCATCCAGGCCGCCCATCTGGGCCGTGTAGTTGCCGATGTAGCCGACGATGCGGTGGATATAGATGTCAAGGGCCAGCTTGGCATCCTCATCGCCCTCGGCGATCAGCTTGTGGACCTCGCGCATGTCGCCATGGCCGGTCAGGCCGGTCATGCCGGAGCGCTTGTTGAA
>NZ_JBVPQK010000068.1:0-11783 GCF_058197115.1 Bifidobacterium sp. POST2/T3 (B1) | reverse complement strand
TAGGTGATCTGCTGGGCGATCTGGTCATGCTGGTCTTCCTCTTCGGCACCCGTGGCCAGGACCTGCTCGGCCGCGGCTCCAACCCGGTGCGGTACAAGGCTCAAGCCAACCCTGGTCCGGCCGTACTGGTCGGGGCCATCCTGCTGATCATGCTGGCCAGCAGCATCGAAACCGGCTTCACATGGGTGGTCAACCAGGGCTCCCAGGCACTGGGGCTGGTTTACCATTCCACCACTTCGCAGATCGCTGCGGGTCAGCATGGGTTCCTGTCGCCACTGGACACGGCTATCCTGGTCCCCGTCGTCGAGGAGTTCCTGCTGCGCGGCGTGGTCATGGGCAGGCTCAGACCCTACGGGCGAACCTTCGCCATCGTCACCTCCTCCTTTATCTTCGCCTGCCTGCACGGGGACATCACCCAGAGTCTGTTCACCTTCCTATTGGGCCTGGTTCTGGGTTTCATCGCCATGGAATACTCCATCCTCTGGTCCATGGCTTTGCATATCTTCAACAACCTGGTCCTGGCCGACGCCATGATGTGGCTGACCCAGACGGTGCCGGCCCGCACCGGCACGCTGATCAACCAGGGAATGACCCTTCTGGGCCTGGTTGGGGGACTGGTCGTCCTCTGGCTGATTTGGGGACAGCTGGCAGACCGTTTGCACGCCAATCGCTCACGCCCTGGCACCTATAAGGGCTGGATCTCCCTTGGGCTGGCTGTCCTGGTGGTCCTGGCTGTGGTCAATGCGGCTCAGCGCTTCTCCCTGGCTTGATAGGTGCAGCTGTCCACATCCTCCTCCAGACGAACCCACGATGACCGATTCCCGCTATGCTGGATGCAGGGATGCAGATACATCCGCATGAAAGGAAACAAGGACAGACCGTATGACATCAGCACTGACACCACTGGATCAGACCCGTTTGGAGGGTCTGCGCACCGCCTTCGACGAGCGTGAGGCCAACCACGTCGCCATGAACGCCGTCACCCAGGTAGGCATCGACGAAGTGGCCCACAACTATAATCGCTCCCGCCTGCTGCAGCACCGATTTTCGGTTAGCATCGACAACGGCACGGTCACCTCGCAGGCGCATTCCGGCCGCTGCTGGCTCTTCAGCTCCTTGAACGTGGCACGATTCGTGGCCCGCAAGGCTCTGAACATTGATGACGAAAGCACCGCCAATCCCATGGGCGACTTCGAGCTGTCCCAGAACTACGCCATGTACTACGACAAGCTCGAGCGCGTCAACTACTTCCTGCGCGACGTAGCGGCTCTGGTGCGTGCAGGCGAGCCCGTCGACTCCCAGCTCATGCGCTTCCTGATGGGCGATGTCATGGGCGATGGCGGCCAGTGGATCATGGCCATGAACATCTATAAGAAGTACGGCGCAGTACCCAAGCAGTTCTACCCCGAGACCGCCTCCTCCCAGGACACCGGCCAGATGAACGATCAGCTGCGTCGTCTGCTCCACCAGGCCACGGCTCACATGGTGGCCAACCCAGACGGCATCGACCAGATCATCGATAGGACCCTGGAGGCCGGTCATCGTATGCTGACCATTCATCTGGGCACTCCGCCCACCAGCTTCGACTGGGAGTGGACCGACAAGGATGGCGTCTTCCACCGGGATGGGCGGATTACCCCGCAGGAGTTCTGGAAGCGCTACGTGAATGCCGGACTTGAGGACTATGTCTGCCTGGTCGACGATCCGCGCCCCGAGCACCCCAAGGGCCGCAAGATCGGCATCGAGCACCTGGGCAACGTGGCTGGCGGCGATCCCACCGAGTATCTGAACGTTCCGGTGGAGGTCATGAAGGACTGCGCCCGTCGTCTGATGAGCGAGCAGGGCCTGCCGGTATGGTTCGGCGCCGACTGCCACCCCATGATGGACCGCAAGGCCGGCCAGTGGGCCACCGACCTGTTCGAGTATGGCCGGGTCTACGGTGTGGACTTCGACATGGACAAGGAGCAGCGGGTGCGCTTCGGCGACTCGGCCCAGAACCACGCCATGGCATTCGTGGGCGTGGACGTGGCCGATGACGGCCGGACCACCAACCGCTGGCGGGTGGAGAACTCCTGGGGCGAAGAGATCGCCAACAAGGGCTACTTCACCATGAGCGACGACTGGTTCAGCCAGTATGTCTACGAGGTGGCCGTACCCAAGTCCATGCTGTCCGAGGAGTATCGCCAGGCCTTCGACCAGGATGCCATCATGCTGCCTGCCTGGGACCCCATGGGTGCCTTGGCCTGAGCTACTGCACTAATTCATCCACTTTTATCCATCAAACTGTTCGTCCCCGTGGTCTATAAGGATCGCGGGAACGGACTGTCCACATTGGCCCGGATGTGGGCGGTCATAAGGAATTCGGGCGTAATCGTCGCAGTACGACAGAGAGGAGAGCGACCGTGGCATTCGTCAAGGAACCGGATATCATCCCGGAAGAGGAGCGGCAGTATTTTGCCGATACGGCCGTCTTTCCCGAAACAGTGGATGTCAACATTCGTCAGCTGGACCCAATCCCGGCCCCTAGGGTTTTTCTGCGCTCGCGACCCTTGGACTCGGAGCGGATGAGTCTGGTAAGAGACTCCCGCCAGGCCATTCGCGAAGTTCTGCATGGACGGGATGACAGGCTGCTGGTCATCACCGGCCCCTGTTCCATCCACGACCCGGAGGCTGCTCTGGAGTACGCACGTCGTCTGTCGGCCGTCAATGAGCGGTTGAAGGATCGGCTGCTGATCGTCATGAGGGTCTACTTCGAGAAGCCCCGGACCACGGTCGGCTGGAAGGGGCTGATCAACGACCCCGACCTGGATGGAACATTCAACATCCGCAAGGGGATTCGCCTGGCCCGCCAGGTGCTCTGGCAGGTCTTGGGCCAGGGGATTCCGGCGGCCACAGAATGGCTGGACCCCATCACCCCACAATATCTTTCCGACGCGGTCAGCTGGGGGGCCATCGGGGCTCGGAACACGGAGAGTCAGGTCCATAGGGAGCTGGCCAGCGGCATGTCCATGCCCATGGGCTTCAAGAACTCGACCGATGGCAGCATAGAGGCTGCGGTCGATTCCTGCCTGGCTGCGGCATCCGAGCATCACTTCCTGTCCATCAACCTGGACGGCCATGTCATCGCTGCCGAGACCAGGGGCAACCCTGACTGCCACATCATTCTGCGCGGTTCTGGTCATGGTCCCAATTACGATCCGGAATCCGTCCGATCCGCCCTGGAGGCCATACATCAGGCGCCGTTGGGCCCCGGCGCCTGCCGAGGTCTGATCGTGGATGCAGCCCACGGTAACTGCGGCAAGGACCCCGTACGTGAGGCCCAGGTGGTCGAGGAGCTGGCAGACCGTCTCGCCAAGGGCGAGCAAGGCCTGTCGGGCATCATGATGGAGAGTTTTCTTGAGGGTGGTCACCAGAAACCGGCTCCGCTAAATCAGCTGGTCTTCGGCCGGTCCGTCACCGATGCCTGCATTTCCTGGGACAGGACCGAGGAACTGTTGCAGATCCTGGCTGATGCTGTGCAAGCTCGTCGGGAAAGGAAGAAGGCATGAGTCGGATGAAGGATGAGCCACAGGAGCCCCTACCCCGACCCAGCAAGGCCTACGAGGTCGAACTGGTGCACAAGGCGCTGGCGGCCGGTGTCAACCCCCTGCAGACCGGGAACGTGCCCAGGTGGGAGGACGAGGTAGGCATAGGGCGGATCGTCAACAGGCGGGTCTTTGAGCTTGACCGCCTGCCTTCGCCCGCGCAGATGCTGACCCGATACCCCTTGGATGGACCGGCCAAGGACCTGGTCATCCGCTCCCGGCAGGAAATAGTGGACTGTCTGCATGGGCGCGACGATCGGCTGCTGGTCATTGTGGGCCCCTGCTCCATCCACGACCCCGATGCCGCGCTGGACTACGCTCGCCGTCTGTCGGCCGTCAATGAGCGGTTGAAGGATCGGCTGCTGATTGTCATGCGGGTTTACTTCGAGAAGCCTCGGACCACGGTCGGTTGGAAGGGCCTGATCAACGACCCCGATCTGGATGGCAGCCACAACATCCAAAAGGGCCTGGTCCTGGCACGGCGGATTCTTCTGGGTGTGCTGGAGACTGGGCTCCCAGCGGCCACGGAATTTCTTGAGCCCACATCGCCCCAGTATATTTCTGATGCGGTCAGCTGGGGGGCCATCGGTGCTCGGAATACGGAGAGCCAGGTTCATCGGCAGCTGGCCAGCGGCATGTCCATGCCCATCGGCTTCAAAAACGCTACGGACGGCAGCGTGGATGTGGCCATTGATTCCTGCTATGCGGCCTCTCAGCGCCACACCTTCTTCGGGATAGACCACGAAGGTCAGGCCGCAGCCGTAGCGACCATGGGCAATCCCGACTGCCATTTGGTTCTTCGCGGCTCCAAGTCCGGCCCCAACTACGATCAGGACTCGGTGCGGGCGGCCCTTGCCGTGCTGCGCCAGCGCATGCCCAAGGACAGCGCGGCTGCCCACGGACTGATCATCGATGCCTCCCACGGCAATTCCGGCAAGGATGAGCGGCGCCAGATCCAGGTTGTCCGCGAGTTGGCCCAGCGGATAGGCGATGGCGAGGAGGGCTTTACCGGACTGATGATGGAGAGTTTCATACGTGGAGGCAATCAGAAGCCTGCCCCGCTGGACCAACTGGTCTACGGGTGTTCGATCACTGACCGCTGCATCTCCTGGCCCGACACTCAGGACCTTCTGGAGGAGCTGGCGGAGGCAGTGGACCGTCGTCGCGGCACGGCTCGTTGATTGACGGCCTGCAGTAGGCTGGTCGGGCCGCAGTTGCGGGTGCAATCATGGATAAGGAGTCAGGCATGAGTGAAACAGGCGATTCCCTGGAGGGCCAAGATCGACGGCCGGTTGCCGTCATAGGAGCCATGGATGAGGAGGTGGCCCTGATCGGCCAAGGCCTGAAACAGGCAGATCAGGATTCCCGTGCCGGCGACGCTGGATTAAAGGTCATATGCGGCACCCTTGATGGGTCACAGGGTCCGGTTCGGCTGGCTGCCACCGTGGGCGGCATGGGCACCGTCAACATCGCCGCCACCACACAGTATCTGATCGATGCCTTCCATCCCAGAGCCGTCATCTTCTCCGGCATCGCCGGCAACCTGAACAAGGACCTGCATATCAACGATGTGGTACTTGGAGGCACCTTGCGCTATCTGGACACTGACATGCGATTGGTGGCCCAATCGGCCCCCGGCACCGAGGAGTTCCACTCGGACCCTCACCTGCTGGATCTGGCTGATCGGACCTTGGATGCCATGGGGATCAAGCATATCGTCGGCACCATTGCGACCGGCAACTACTTTGTGGACAGCCAGGAGAAGATTGCCCAGGTCAAGGAGCAGACCGGGGCCGATGCGGTCGAGATGGAGGGTGCGGCTGTCTGCCATGTGGCGGCCCGTAACAAGGTGCCGGCACTGGTCATCCGCGCTCTGAGCGACAACGCCGACACCGACTACGAGGTTTTCCGGGAGTTCGACATCTCCGAATATGCAGACACGGCCGCCAGGCTGGTGCTGGGCATCGTGCGTGAGCTCTGAGTGCTGACCGCTGCGCTGAAGCCAATCATATGAAGCAAGTAGGATGAACGGCTTTGCACAGTTCTTAATAGGACCTTCCGTGTTCTTCGTCTAAATCAGCCACTGATCCTCGGTCGATGAGCGTCGGTTCTATGCGGACGTGCTCGATGCGCTGGTCCGGGTTTCGCATCCGTCGCACCTGCAAACGCAGTGCAGCGGCTGCCAGGTCCTGGGCCGAGGATCGCAGAACCGTTAGACGCTTGGTGTAGCCGTCAATGGTGATCATGGACAGGTCACGGGGAATGTGAAGGCCCCGTCGTTCCAAGGCTTGTACCAGGGCGATAGACAGGTAGTCGGGATGGACCAGGACGGCTGTGGTGTGCGTTTCCAGAATGGTCGTGACGATTTGCTCCACATCCTCGGCTACATATGGCTGTTTGTCTTTCAGTAGGAAGGTCTGTTCCAGGCCGTCCCCCTCTTCCATCATCAGCCGCCAGCCTAGCTCGATATCGGCTGCAGTCGGGGTGTGGCCCAAGGCTAACCCCACTCGATGATGGCCGTGCTGACGGAAGTGCTGTAGTCCTTGGCGGACTCCGGCTGGATGGTCAGTATGGACGGAGTCAAAGAAAACGGGCAACCACCGCGGGGGATGCCGTTCAAGAAGAGTGATAGGCAGTCGACATTTGGTCAGCCACTGCCAGGTTGCCGGTCCGATGGCTGGATCGACGCTAGGAGCCACGATCATTCCGCGTATTTGCGGATCGGCGGCCAGATCATCTAGGATGTCTACTTCTGGGTAGGATTCATAGGAAGTTTCCCCGGATATGACTTGCAATCCATAATGTTCCGCCGCCATGCGCCTAATGATTTCCGTAACCGAGGGCCAAATGAAGCTGGGCTCGGGCAGAGCCACTCCGATTCGGCCTGTTTGAACGACAGCTGCTCTATCCTGACCTGTAGCCTCGCCCATAGTGGGGTTCGATGTGCTGCCGCTGGCTTCGGCTTTGCTGACTTTCTTGCGGCTCAAACTTCCATCACCGTTACGTCGACCAGTTCGACTCGAAGCGCCTCTTCCGGTGACCACGTTGGTCGAGGCTGCTTCGGCTTTATTCGAGGAGCCGGATAATCCGGTCAAGGCTACATCAGCGTTGTAAGAAGAAGATGTTGCGAAAGAGCCGACAGATTGGTCCTGGGAATCCAGCGATTTGACGGCGAGAGCGCCACCCCGCACCCTTCTGACCAGACCGGCTTTGGACAGTATGTTCAAGTCCCTTCGGATAGTAATATCGGTTGTCCTCATCATTCGAGCAAGGTCGGACACCCTAACCACGTTTTCTCTGAGCAACATGTTCAGAATCAGCTCTCGTCGCTGTGCAGGCAGCCATCCTGAAACCGGCGGTTCGGGGAACTCCCCTGCCTGGTCCTGCCCGCCGTTCTCAGTCGCTGATTCTGCCTGATTCATGTTTGGCCTCGATGCTTTGCCTTATCGATGATGAAAGCAGTAATGACGGTCGATGCCCCCAGCCTGCCTTATCAGTGTATACCGACGGTTTGAGGCAAAATCATGATGGAAACAAACTGCAACAAACTCCTGAAGTCATTTTCTTAGTGTAGTTGTGATCGCTCGAGAACATTCACGGGGCAGGTAAGCCAGCAACGGCTTTTCTGATGGCTGTGATTCATCAGCTTGGAATGACTACACCAAGGCAGCCAAGCAGCTCAAACAGAAGCTGCCCGAGGCCGGCTATGACGCCAACAGCGTCTACCCAATGTACATGCACAGTTGGCAGGCCGTAGTTCAGTCCTTCGCCATAGCCCAGAGTGGCAAACCTGCGAGCCAAACCTTCCTCAAGGCTGATTTCTCCTACATGAAGCCCTATTACAAGCGAGCCTTGGAATGGCAGGATGACAAGCTGACCATCGATTGGAACACTGCGTTTACCAACAAGGTTCAGTACCAGCCGCAGTTCGGCACGCAGAAAGCAGCGATGATGCCCATGGGAACGCGGAGGCAACCCTCCCACCGACAATAGGGGGTTCTGGCGGTGGGCGAAACAAGAGATCCGGCGGACGCAACAGTGTCGACGCTAAAGCCGTCTCCCATCGGAATTTGCGCAATGGCTTGCTTTTTGTCTCGCCCAATTTTATCGGGTTCATAGCGCTGACCCTGTTCCCGACGCTAACCCTCTTCTACATAGCCTTCACCCGCTGGTCGGCCTTTGGCAGCCTTGGCTATTATCACCTTCACAAATACTTGGAATGACTACATGGGGCCGTTGATCTACCTGCGCTCGCAGAATCTGTACACCATCCAGCTGGGCCTCAAGCTGTTCATCTCCCAGTACAATGCCGACTATGCCATGATCATGACCGGCTCGGTTCTTTCGGTCCTGCCCATTCTGATCGTCTTCCTCATCGGTCAGAAGCAGTTCATCGCCGGCATTGCGACATCCGGTATGAAAGGCTGAGTCTTGGCTGGAAGCGATGGCGACCAGGGGCGTCCCGCCAAGGGCTACGCCATGCGGGCCCTCTTGGGGATCACCAACTCCATTGCTGTGGTGCTGGGTGCTGGATGCTGCTCTCTGCTGGGAATGCTGCCTATGGTTGCTGTACTGATCTTTCTGAGAGATCTGCAGTACTTCCCGACCTATCTGCTGGCAGCCGTGCTGTCCGCGCCTGGTCTGGCTGCTCTCTTTGCCATCTATCGCGATCACCCAGGCCTGTCATCGGCCTCTGCCCGGGCCAGGCGGCAGGCCGTGGATTCCATGACAGAGCAAGGGCAGTCTCTGCCGGATTGGATAGCGAAACCCTATGTGGATTCGGGGACGGTCTATGGGTTCTTCCGCGCCTACTGGCGGGCCTACAAGGTTCTGGCCCTGAGGTCATGGGTGACTTGGCTGCCTCTGGGGCTCATCGCCTTCGCGCTGATCTATGATCTGCAGATTGCATCGCAGCTCTCATGGGGCCAGATTCTGTTCCTCCCCATCCTGGTATGCCTGCTGCTCCTGGTTCAGACCGCCTTGGTCTCTCTGGTGCTACTGGTGGAATATCCCCGGGCGCGCATCCGCAAGGTGTTGATCAACGGCATCCTCCTGTCGGTGCGTCGCTGGTACATGCTGGTTCTATCGCTGGCCGTCCTGGCTGGGTATGCCTGGGGGCTGATGCGCTCGCCCATCCTGGTGGCTCTTCTGGCCACAGGTCTAATCTGGTATCTGGTCTGGGCGGCTGTTCGGTGGCAGGCCGACCCCTTCTTCCGGCAGATGGCCCGTGAGAGCGGGGACCCGGGTGTCCAGGCCATGTATGGACTGCCTGACACTGGAGCCAAGGGCTCCTCCTTCACTGCGCTGCAGGACTACCGGCAATAGCGGTTCATGAAGAACAGTTGTATTTAAGAGCAGGCTCAAGGAGGATTCGCTGGAATGGGCTGTGAGCCTTTGCAGGTGCTGATCGAGGACCGGGACCGTCCCGTAGATATCGAACCTGGTACCAATCCCACGGTCAGGTGGAGGCTGGATCCCTTGCCGTCCTGGGCGGATAAAGTCCGTTTCGCTAGGGTACGAGTCTTCGAACAACCTAAGGGGCGGGTACTTGTAGACACTGGCATCCAACCTGCGGACGAGCTTAATGGCAGCCGTCTGCCTGGACCTGATATGGATCCTTCGCGACGGTATTGGCTGACCGTTCTTCTGCTGGATGCACAGGGCCGTCGGTTGATAGGGTCTGAACCCATCACCTTTGGCACGGGGCCTGGCCTGGTCTGGCACGCTCAGGCCATTTGGTCCGCAGAGGACGAAAGGAACTCCTCAGGTTCTCAGGGCAATGCCAGGGGATGGGCGCTGATGCGTGGTGTGGTCCGGCTGCCCCCGGGGCCGATTCTCTGGGCTAGTCTGTATGCGACCGCTGACAGCACCGTACCTGCGCGTCAGTTTGTCTACCGACTATGGCTCAATGGGCGCTTTCTGGGCTGTGGGCCGGTATTTCCCTTGGATGGAGAGGATCGTTACAGGGGCTACGATGTCACCGGCCTCTTGCGTCCGGGAGCGGAGAATGTTCTGGGCGTGGTGGCCTATGCCATGGAAGGCCGACGCTTTCAGGCCCAGTTGGATGTGGGCCGGCCTGACGGCAGTGTGGAGCACTACGGCACGGACGCCGAATGGAAGGCTATTAGCGGTGCCAAGGCCTTTCCTGACAGCGCGTCCATCGGCACAACCTACTATCAGGCTCCGGCTGAGGACATCGACCTGTCCCGATATCCTTGGGGTTTTTCTCGGCCGGGCTTTGACGACTCTGCCTGGCGGAAGGTTCGGATTCGGCCCTCATTCTCCAAGTGCCTTGCCGCTCCTGCGGATGGCACCAGACTGACTCGGGTGAAAGCTCATAGGGTTTTGGCGGCTGCTCCTGGCCATCTTCTGCTGGACTTTGGTTCCGTGCGGTTGGGCGGCATCGGGCTTCGGGTGGATCTGTCGCAACATTTGGATCTGACCGTCCGCTACGGGGAGGTCCTGGACGGCCAAGGAGGCGTTCGTTACCGTCTGGCCACCTCCAACGTCTATCAGGATCGCTGGCGGCTGCAACCTGGCAGCAACCGGGCACAGACTTGGGGAATCCGGGTCTTTCGATATCTGGAGATGATATGGCCTGCGGAATCTGACCCTGAAGGGTTGCTGGCGAGCCTGACTGAAGGGGGACTGTGGGCGGAGTGCCTTGAGGCTCCTGTATATGACGACCACGCCAGTTTTCATTGCGACAGGCCTCTGTTGGATGGGGTCTGGCAGCTGGGGCGGAACACCATCAGGGGACTTAACGCTGACATCTACGTCGATTCCTGGACCAGGGAGCGGGCCCCCTATGAGGCTGATGCCTGGATCCAGCAGCGGGCTCATATGGTGCTGGATGATGCGCCCGCCCTGGGCCGTTACAGTGTGGACTATCTCATCGCCAACAGAACCTGGCCCACCGAGTGGCCCCTCTACAGCATTTTGGCTGTGCACGATGCCTGGATGCACACCGGAGATCTGACCCAGGCGGCAGCCCAGTACGAACGGCTTATGGGACTGCTGCCAGACAAATATCTGGACCAAGACAGCGGATTGATTGTCAAGGACCCCGGCACTTCCAGCCAGATGGATGGCGACCTGGTCGACTGGCCGCCCGTTGAACGCGATGGATATGTCTTCGGTCGTGTCAACACGGTCATCAACGCACTGGCCAGTGCCGCCTATGAAGCCATGGCTCGTCTGTCACGGGCGCTGGGCCGTCGCAGCAGAGCCGCCCGCCTGGCAGAGGTGTCCCGAAAAATGCAGGAGGCCCTGGATGAGCGGCTCTACGATCCAGCGGTCGGCGCTTACCGGGATGGTCTGTTAGACGGTCCCGACGGTCCGGTCATCAATCACTGTGCCATGCATGCCTCGGCCTTTGTTCTGGCTTTTGCGCCCCCCTCGGATTCCGCTCGTCTGGAGGCGGTCGGTGCCTATCTGCGTCGTAGAGGGATGGCCTGCAGCGCCTATGCGGCCGCCGTGCTTCTGGATGGACTTTATCGATCAGGTCTAGGGGCTGATGCTCTGGCTCTGCTCTCGGCAGGGGAGGGTATGCGCACCTGGAAGCATATGTTGGACCAAGGTGCCGGAGGCACCATGGAGGCCTGGGATCCATCGATCAAATCCAACACCACCTATTCGCATCCCTGGGGGGCCTCACCTGTCTGGCTGATTTCCAGCGGGTTGATGGGGCTGCGGCCTTTGAAACCCGGGTATCGAGAATTCGTTGTCGCGCTCCAACCTGGGGGTCTGGGCAGGGCCGAGCTGACCATGCCCGTGCCCACTGGGGACATCCATATCTCCTATAGGATTACAGGAAAAGTGGATAGCAGGCCAGGGTTTGTCCTCCTGCCGGATATTGATCTGGACCTGGTGGTGCCGCAGAGCTGTCGGGGTCATTTGATCCTCCCGCCTATATGTGGTGTCAGGCCAGGGGGTCAGGTCGAGGCCTTGCTGGACGGGTCGCCAATCATGCTGAAGGCCTTGGATGCCGACAATCGGGTGGCCGGCATTCGTTGCAGAGCTGGATCGTTGCTTGCGGATGCGCTGCCCTGCGGCCATCACCATCTGGTGCTGCCGCACGCGCAGGCTTGACAGTCTTTTCTGATCTGTGTATTGTTAGCCCTTGCATACCAAAGACCGTTGGTCGGGACCCTTGGGTCTCCTAAGTTCGGTTGATCGAGCCAGCACAGGTTGAGTTTC
>NZ_JBVPQK010000067.1:0-11810 GCF_058197115.1 Bifidobacterium sp. POST2/T3 (B1) | reverse complement strand
GTGGTTGTGGCGGAAGATGAGGCTTTGATCAGGCTCGATACCGTCGAAGCTCTCGAGGATGCCGGCTATGACGTGGTAGGTCAGGCGGCCAGCGGCCAGGAGGCCATTGATCTGACTCGCGAGCTGAGGCCCGATGTAGTCGTTATGGACGTGAAGATGCCTGGCACTGATGGCATCACCGCCGCCACTGAGATCGGCAAGGAGAATCTGGCTCCTGTGGTTATGCTGACGGCGTTCTCCCAGCAGAGCTTGGTCGAGAAGGCGGCTGATGCTGGGGCCATGGCCTACGTCGTCAAACCCTTCGCTCCGGAAAAGCTGTTGCCGGCCCTTGAGGTGGCCATCTCTCGCTTTGACCAGATCAACGCCCTGAAGGACGAAGTCACCGACATGAAGGCCCGTTTCGAAGCCCGCAAGCGTGTGGACCGGGCCAAGGGTCTGCTCATGGAGAGTATGGGCATGACCGAGTCCGAGGCCTTCCGCTGGATCCAGAAGACCTCCATGGACCGCAGGCTGACCATGCAGGAGGTGGCCGACGTGGTCATCAACAACGTGACCAATCAGAACGACCGTTAGTCCTTCTATGGAAGACCAGACGAAGAAGCAGGACAAGGACGGCCGCACCCTGCTGGTCGTCGATGGACATTCGCTGGCCTTCCGGGCCTTCTATGCCCTTCCCGTCGAGAGCTTCACTACCTCGACAGGGCAGCCCACCAACGCGGTATGGGGCTTTGCCACCATGCTGGCGGATGTCATGGCCAAGGAGAAGCCCACCCACATGGGCGTGGCCTTTGACGTCAAGGGCGGCACCTTCCGCAACGCCATGCTGCCCCAGTACAAGGGCACCCGTGAGGCCGCTCCCAAGGAACTGCTGAGCCAGCTGCCTCTGATCCAGGACTTGCTCAAAGGCCTGGGTATTACCTATATCGAAAAGCCGGGTTATGAGGGCGACGACATCATCGGAACGCTGGCCACCATGGGGGAGCAGGCCGGGTTCAAGACCCTAGTCCTGTCGGGGGACAGAGATGCTTTCCAGCTGGTGGACGACGACATCACTGTGCTCTATCCAGGCCACCACTTCAAGAACCTCAAGCACATGACGCCCCAGGCCATCATGGACCGCTATAAGGTGACCCCGGAGCAGTACCCGGATCTGGCCGCCATGCGCGGCGAGGGAGCCGACAACATCCCCGGTGTGCCGGGCGTGGGCGACGGTTATGCCGCCAAATGGATCAACAAGTATGGATCGCTTGATTCCATTCTGGAGCACGCTGACGAGATCGGCGGCAAGAAGGGCCAGGCCTTGGCGGATAATGCCGACCAGGTGCGGCTCAACCGAAAGGTCAATGCCCTGGTGCGCGACCTGGATCTGGGCGTTAAGGTCGAGGATCTGCTTTTCGGCACAATCCATACGGATCAGGTTCTGCCCATCTTTGAGCAGCTGCAGTTTGGCCCGCAGACCCGCAAGAAGATCCTGCGGGGATTCAATACTGTCGCTGATTACGACTATTCGTCGGCTTCCGCCCTGGTCGACGTAAGTAACGAGCAGGAGGAGTTCACCCAGCCTGAGCGTGATAAGGCGGAGTCCGCCGACCAGCTGAGAGACTGGTGCGAGAAGCATCTACCGAACAAGGCCCTTTGTCGGCGCTCGGCGGACCACGTCAAGGCCATGGCTGATTCCCTGGACAAAATCAAGGACATCGGCGACTCCGATCAGAACGCCATGCGCTGCAGCGAAGCCATGAAGGAGCACTGGGTTCTCCACGCCATCGGCTGGGCCAAGCATGGCGACTATGGCCTGGAAGAGTTGGCTATTCTCTCTATGGACGGTCACGGTCTGGTCCTCATGGCAGAAGATATTGACGTAGACATGCGCGGTGCCATTCAGGAACTTATAGACCAGCGGATCGGCACCTGTGTGGTCCATGGCTACAAGGAGCACCTGCATCTACTGGAGAGCCAGGGGCTGCACATGCCATTGCCTCTGTTTGACACCAAGCTGGCAGGCTACCTGGCCCAGCCTGATTTCCATGCCGACAACCTGGAACAGGCCGTCGCCCATTTCCTGGCCATCCCAGTAGAGGAGGAGCCTGAGGCCACCCAGGGAGCCCTGGCTTTGGACGGGCGAGAGGATGAGGACGAACGCCGACGGGGGACTCGGATTTTGCGTCAGGCGCAGTACGTCATGATGGTTTCTGAACGTCTGCAGGAGCTTATGGACGAGCGTCATCAATACGGACTACTGCGAACCATAGAGCTGCCCACCTCCGCAGTCCTGGCGCAGATGGAGACCGAGGGCGCCAAGGTGGACGATGCCCGCCTGAAGGATATGCACGACCGGTTCGCCGCCGAGGCCCGCCAGGCTCAGGAAATCGCCTGGGATAGGGCCGGCAGCCGTGTCAACCTGCAGAGCCCCAAGCAGCTGAGCAAGGTGCTCTTCGATGACATGGGCCTGGTGCCCACCCACAGGACCAAGACCGGGTCCTATTCCACCAACGTCTCGGTCCTGCAGGACCTCTACATCAAATCAGTCAACAACGAGCGGGCCAACGACTTCCTGGGCGCCCTGCTCAAACACAGGGAGACCAACAAGCTCAAACAGATCGTGCAGACCCTGCGAGAGGCCGTCAACCCCCGGGATGGGCGGCTGCACACCACCTACGAGCAGACCGTGGCCGCCACTGGTCGGCTGAGCTCGGTCGATCCCAACCTGCAGAACATCCCCAACCGGGATGCCCGGGGCCGTGAGATCCGTTCGGCCTTCGTGCCTGGCAGCGGGTATGAGGCGTTGCTCTCTTCGGACTACTCCCAGGTGGAGCTGCGGATCATGGCCCACCTTTCCGGGGACCAGGCCCTGATCGACGCCTTCAAGTCGGGTGCCGACTTCCACCGGTACGTGGCCAGCCTGGTCTACGACATCCCCATGGAGGAGGTCACCGGGGACCAGCGCTCCCATGTGAAGGCCATGAGCTACGGCCTGGCCTATGGACTGAGCACCTATGGCCTGGCCCAGCAGCTCAAGATCAGTCCGGCCGCGGCTGATGTGCTGCGCGCCAAGTACTTCGCCACCTTTGGCAAGGTCCATGAGTACTTGGAGTCCCTGGTGGCCGATGCCCGGGAGAAGGGCTACACCGAGACCATGTTCGGGCGGCGGCGCTACTTCCCTGGGCTGCGCTCCAAGCGGCGTCCCACCCGTGAGGCCGCCGAGAGGGCCGCTCTGAATGCGCCCATCCAGGGGTCGGCTGCCGACATCATGAAGATCGCCATGATCAAGGCCAGCCGTGCCTTGTCCGACCAGGGGCTGAAGAGCCGCATCTCCCTGCAGATCCACGATGAACTGCTGGTGGAGATCGCTCCCGGAGAGACTGACAAGGCCACTAAGCTGGTCAAGGATTCCATGGAACATGCCGTTGAATTGGCCGTGCCCCTGGACGTGTCCACCGGCATCGGCCAGGACTGGGAGCTGGCTGCTCACTGACCTGACATGGAGTGGACTGGGCCCAGCAGGATCCGAGGAGGGATCGTCATGTCTGACCGACAGGATGAGGTTCAGGGGCGTTCAGTGCTCCTGGGCCAGGTGGTGGATCTGCTGGAGGGGCTCTACCCTCTGGACTACGCGGAGGACTGGGATCATCCGGGTCTGGTGGCGGGGGATCCGTCCTGGCCGGTCAGACGGATCTGGTGCGCTGTGGACCCTCGGCCCGATGTGGTTCAGGAGGCTCTGGATCACAAGGCCGACCTGCTGATCACCCATCATCCGCTTTTCTTCAGGTCGGTCCACCAGGTTTCCGGCCTGGACTTCCGCGGGGACATGATAACCAGGCTGATCGAGGGCCACTGCGGGCTCTGGGTGGGGCATACCAACGCTGATGCCGCCTACCGCGGCGTGGCCCAGGCGGCTGCCGATGCCCTGGACCTGCAGGATGCGAGACCGTTGGCTCCTCAGCCGCTCTCAAACCGCGATTTGCACGCCGATCAGGGGATCCAGGTAGGCCTGGGTCGTTGGGGACGGCTTCCGAGGCCCGTACCATTTGAGGATTTGGTCCATACCGTGGTGGGCCTCCTGCCCAAGACGGCTCTGGGTGTTCAGGCGGTCGGTCCGTACGATGCCATGGTCTCCACAGTCGCCCTGCTGCCCGGCTCGGGGGACTCCGAGTTCGACCTGGTTCGGTCCACGGGGGCAGATGTCTACATCACCAGCGATCTGCGCCATCATCCTGCCACGGATGCCTACCAGCAGGCCCTTTATGAGGCCCGGATGGCGGGTCGTCCCAATCAGCCCAGACCCATGCTGATCAACACCCCGCATTCCGCCATCGAGAGCCTCTGGTTCCACTACGCCAAGGGAGACATTGCCAGGGTCATGGAGACGGCTACCGGTGTTCGCCCGCAGGTGGAGGTCTCATCCATCATCACCGATCCCTGGACCATGGTGGTGCGCTGACGGCTGAGGATTGATGGTTGAGGAGGAGTGATTTCATGAGCGACGAAGCGCAGGATCTGCAGACACGATTGGCCGCCAGACTGGCAGGCCGCGATGGTCAGGGACCCAAGGGTATCGATATGACCCGCGCTCCCGAGCTGATGGATGACAGGGAGGTCTTTCGCGGCCCGATATTCGTTATCGACCAGCAGCAGGTGGCCATGTTCCGGCGTGATGGTTCCAAGGAAACCATCGACCGGCAGCTTATCCGTCACGCCCCTTGTGTGGTCATGCTGGTGCACGACTGCGCTTCCGATGCCTATCTGCTGACCCGCGAGTACCGGGTGGGCGCCCAGGCCTACGTATTCGGCCTGCCAGCCGGCTTCATCGACCCGGGGGAGAGCCCGGTCAAGGCCGTCCTGCGCGAACTGCGTGAGGAGACGGGTCTGGTCCCCGGGCCCGAGGGCGCTCGGGGCTCCGAGAGCAATCTGGATCCGGAGGACGGCTGGATCGATGCCGCTCCCGATGTCTACTCATCCCTAGGCATGAGCGACGAGCTTGGACACATCGTGGTCCTGCATCTGCGTCGCTGGCATCAGGGGCCCACCGACTTCGACCCGGGTGAGCATATCCAGTCGGCCTGGGTTTCCTGGCAGGAGCTCTGTGCAGCGGGAGTCGCCGATGCCAAGGCGGTGGTGGCCATCCAGCATGAGGCCATTCGTCGCCTGCAGAAGGATTAATGTCGAGTTGGCAAGTGCTATGAATAGGTAGACATAACATACCAGTGGTATGATAGCTTCCTGTAACAAGAGATTGTCGGGCCATGATGGTCAGACGTCGATGCGTTGACAAGGAGGGGAGCACTGCATGGGCACGCCGAAGGATCCCGAAGGACATCGCAATCAGATCCTCGATGTAGCCCAGCGGCTCTTTCTGGAAAAGGGCTACGACGGAACCAGCATCCAGGACATCGTCGACGGCCTGGGCGGCATGACCAAGGGGGCGGTCTACTACCATTTCCCATCCAAGACGGCCATTTTCCATGCGGTCACTGAGCGCATGGCTTCGTCCTCATCCCAGGGGGACTGGCTGGGGGAATGGCCCGGAAAAACTGGCCTTGACAAACTGCGCAACGAGCTGATTGCCTCCCTGTCGGCATACTCGCGTCTCGATGTGACCTTTTCAGCCAGAACCCTGTTGAAGAGCCCCCGCATGGTCGGGGAGATGTACTTGAAATCCATGGACAGGATTGTGGACGTGATCACCCCCTACGTTCGAGAAGGCGTGGAGGACGGCTCCATTGCCCCTTGCAATCCCGAGGATTTGGCCCAGGTGCTCTATATCCTGCTCAACATGTGGATAGGGATTCGATTCTCGACCATGACCCGGGACCAGGTGGTCTCCAAGTTCTCCCTGTTGGCGGATATGCTCAAGGGAATAGGGGCGCCTGTCATCGATGATCGGGTTATTCGTGCGGCCGTGCATTTGCACGCACATCTGAAGAGCAATCCTTTGACTGCCACCAGCGGGGAGTCCACGCAAGAGGAATCTGACAAGAATCAGGATCAAGGGGTCTCTTAGAGCCGATAGATATCTTAAGGCCAAGAGGGCTCTGTCTACTAGCAAGATTCGGGCACTCAACGAGTAATGGTTTTTGTTTCCACCAAACATACCATCGGTATTTTTGAAAGGAGTTTTATGCAGGTGCTGAAGGCGGACGGAATTGTCCAAGTGTTTGAAGGCAGGGAGGTGCTGTCCGGACTGGATTTGACCCTGGGACAGGGCGAGATTCTGGGCTTGCTAGGTGCCAACGGGGCTGGCAAGTCCACGCTGTTGAAGATCCTGACCGGAATGCAGAGGCCTGTCGGCGGCAGAATCTGTTTTCTGGGGAGGCCTCTGAGCGAAGACTACCCGGGCAATCTGGCCAGGATGGGAGTGTTCATCAACGAGCCGGTCTTTTATGAGTCCCTCAGCGCTAGGGAGAATCTTGAGATTGACCTGACCTACCTGGCATTGGCAGACCGGGAGCATAGGGATGCCGAGCCTACCGGGATCAGCCAACTTTTGGACAAGGTCGGTTTGGCCGCCGATTCAGCCACGCCTGTCGGCAGGTATTCCATGGGCATGAGGCAGAGACTGGCCCTGGCCAGGTGCATGGGTCATCATCCTGACCTTTACCTACTGGACGAGCCGCTCAACGGACTGGACCCTGTGGCCATCGGACAGCTGCGAGATAGCCTGCGCAGCCTGGCAGCCCAGGGGAGTGCAATCCTCTTTTCCAGCCACATTCTCTCCGAAGTGTTGCGCACAGCCGACCACGTGATGGTCGTGGCGGACGGCAGAGTCAGCCTGCGGACCAGCGTGCCGGAGCTTCTCAATCAGGGCCAGGAGGTCGCCGAGCGAACCCTGGTCAAGGCCATGGAGGGCTGATATGAAGACGCTGCTGAAATTAGAACTGAAAAAGACCAGGCTATGGCCCTGCATCTTCGGAGGGCTGGCAGTAGTGGCCGCAGCCTTGGCCATCGGAGGCATGTTCCTGGCCATTGGCCACACTAGCGGACGGTCAGATCCTCGGTTGTCAAGCCTGGCCTTCGTGCTGCAGATGGCCATGGTCATCCTTCTGGTGGGCTTCTCCCTGGTGGCTGCTGCCCTCTGCAACCTGGTCTTCATTGAGCCCTATACGGGGAGGAACCTGGCGCTCACCCTCTCATTCCCCATATCGCGAAGCCGAATCCTGCTGGCCAAGTTGATCTTCGTCGGCCTCTTCACTGCGCTCTCCTACTTGGCTGGGACGGCCATCACCCTGACCGTCATGCTACTGATCGACCGTCTTGTGGGTTCGCTTGGAACGGGCTCGCCAGGCAGTCTGCTTGAACAGGTTCTCCTCATGCTGGTTACCAGCCTTGCCGGACTGGTGGGGTTGGTTGGCATCGCCCTCTCTATAGGCTTCTGGAAGCGTTCGCTGCCCATCATGTTCGCGGTCCTGCTCCTGCTGGACGCTGTAGTGGGCAACCTGCTCTCCCTCTCCCTGCTGCTGTCGGCGCTGGTGCTTCTGATCATTTTCCTGGCCTCCCTGCCGGCTTGGTGGTTGCTTCACCGGACTCTCATGAAGATCGAACTGCCCTGAACGGCTGCCGACCATGCAGGAACTTCTGAAGAACAAGCCTTTCGTGACCATGGTTCTGGCCAGTCTGTTGAATACGGTCGGAGGCGAGCTCTTCAACATCGTCTTCATTGTCTATGCCCAGACCATGCCCTTTGCCGGACTGGCCGTCTCCGTAGCCTCAATTGCCTGGGTGGCTCCAGCTCTGACGGCCATCCTGACCGGATACCTGGCCGACAGCACCGCGCACAAGACGCGGATGCAAGTTGTGATCAAGCTGATTCAGGTGTGTATTTACCTGGCTATGGCCATGACAATCGGCAGGTCCAAGAGTTTGCCCGTCTTTCTGCTGCTGGTAGCCATGGACATGACATCTTCCATGTTGGAGGGATATGCAGGAAGTCTGTGGATGCCGGTCCTCAAACACCTGGTCCAGCCAGGCCAGCTCCATCAGGCGACCTCAATCACCTCCGCTGCATCCAATGTCGCGGCTGTCATCAGTGCAGGCGGAGGTGCGGTGTTGATCGCTATCCTGGGCAACAGATTCGCTGTATTCGCGCTGATCAACGCAGCCACCTTTCTGTTGGCGGGGCTTTTGGTAGCCATAGGCTATAGGGAATTCGCCAGGGCGGAGGTCTCAGACAATGGTTCACCTGTGGGCAAGCATGTGGGCCTGTCCTCCAGCCTCCGTGTGACCTTGGGGGAGTTCCGCAGCTCCACCTTCCTGGTCCTGATGGTGGGCTTCGGCTGTCTGGTCAACCTTCTGGGGACGGCTCTGCAGCCCCTGATCAACCTGGGGCTGATTTCCATGCCCGGGGTCTGGTGGGGAAGCTATGGAACGACCATAGCTGCCGTCAACGGCATCTCCTCCCTGGGACTCATCCTTGGTGCACTCCTTGCCTCAGATCCGCTCCGGCGGCTGTCCATGGCCCACCTGCTGACCGGAGTCATGGCCACAGCCGCCATGGTAGGGGTCAACCTGGTCTGGCTGCACATTCCTGTCCTGCTGTTCCTTCTGCTCCTGGTCATGAACTATTTTCTGGGCAAGATCAACCCTCGGTTCATGACTATGCTCATCAGCACAGTGGCCGAGGACCACTTGGCTGCAACTATGGGAGTGGTACAGACTGTCATGATGATAGGGGCACCTCTGGGGCAGATGATCTTTCTGACCCTAGGCAATTTGGTCGGCATCGCCATTACCATGTCTATTTATGCGGGCTTGACAGGCCTGCTGGCTCTGGCGATTTTCTTTACAGGTTTGCTGGGCATGAACACCAAGGATCCGACTCCCGACATGGGACGAAGGCAAAAGTCGGGCTAGCCGGATTTGAACCGGCGACATCCTGCACCCAAAGCAGGCGCGCTACCAAGCTGCGCTATAGCCCGGCGCTCATAAGTATCAACGTATGAGCACAATGTATCAATATAGCACAGGGTCGGGTCCTCACTGGACCTCTAGAGGTGAGCAGGGAGCGGAAACAGCTCTGCGCCTGCGGTTACCATGGTGACCATGACAGTGGAAGAGACATGGGTGGCGCCGCAGGCGGGTGGCCCCTTGGATGCAACGGTGACCATACCAGGGAGCAAGTCCCTCTCGAACAGGTATCTGATTTTGGCGTCCCTGGGAAGTCGCCCTGTCAGGTTGACTGGTCTGCTCAAGTCGCGTGATACGGACCTGATGATTCAGGCTCTAGAGGCCCTTGGCGTGGACTGTCGGGCTGACCTTGACAGCCCTACGGAAGTGACAGTTGTTCCACCGTCAGGCGGACGTTTCCGTGGCGGCGCTCGGGTGGACTGTGGACTGGCTGGAACCGTTATGCGCTTCGTGCCGGGCCTGGCCATGCTGGCTGACGGCCCCACACACTTCTACGGAGACCAGCAGGCCTATCGGCGCCCTATGAGGCCCCTGTTGGACGGCCTGACCCAGCTGGGAGCCAGGATCGAGTACCTGGGCCAAGAGGGCTTCCTGCCCTTTGTGCTCACGCCGCCGACTCATCTGGTTGGCAGAGAGGTGACCATAGACTCCTCGGCATCCTCGCAGTTCATTTCTGGCCTTCTGCTGCTGGCTGCCAGGGCTGATGGCACTATGACCATCGTTCACTCTGGACAGCATCTCCCCAGTCTTCCTCATATTGCCATGACCGTTGAAGACCTACGTCAGGCCGGAGTCCAGGTTCAGGCCAATCCCGACCGCTGCAGGTGGAGCGTTGAAGGTAGGGGAACTGGTGGGACGCAACTGCCTGATCAGGTCCAGGTGGAGCCCGACCTGTCAAATGCGGCCCCTTTCCTGGGAGCGGCTTTGATAGGAGGTGGGCAAGTCAGTGTGCCCAACTGGCCAGACCGGACCACACAGCCAGGTGGCTTGCTGCCCAAGTATCTGGAGATTATGGGCGCGAAGGTAAACAGGGTTCGCGACGTGCAGGGTAGCGCCACATGCAGGGTGACCGGCGGGGAGGCCATCCATGGACTCGGCGACTTCGATCTGTCCCCGGCAGGGGAGATCGTGCCCTCTATTGCAGCCATCTTGGTCTTTGCCGACGGGCGCAGCCGCCTGCACGGCATCGGCCACCTGCGTGGTCATGAGACCAACCGGCTGAAAGCGCTAGTCACAGAAATCACCAGAATAGGCGGCCAGGCTCGCGAGCTGGATGATGGCCTGGCAATTGAGCCTGTGCCTGTTCAGAGCATGCACGGGGCCGTCATCGAGACCTATGCTGACCACCGCATGGCCACCTTTGCTGCCATGATTGGGCTCAAGATACCTGGCATCCGGGTGCGCAATATTGGCACCACGGCCAAGACCATGCCTGACTTTCCTGATATGTGGAAGCGAATGCTGGCAGGCGAGGGCCAAGGCTGAGCCACAGCGATTCAAGCGAAAAGGAGCCGTATTATGAGCATCGAGGCTGAAAGGCAGACCTGGCAGGAGGATCTGGACTTGGCCATTGCCATGGCCGATCAGGCGGATCAGGTCACCGTTGGCTACTTCAAGTCGCCGGATCTTAAAGTGAAACGCAAGGCGGACAATACCCCGGTTACTCAGGCTGACAAAGAGGCGGAGGCGGTAATTCGTCGCGTCCTAGCCCGAGCTAGACCGAACGATACCATCTATGCCGAGGAGCTGGGAAAGCAGGAGTCCAACGGCAGACGGTGGATCATCGATCCGATTGACGGGACCAAGAACTATGTGCGCGGGGTCCCCGTCTGGGCGACCCTTATCGGTTTGGAGGTAGACCATCAGATGGTGGTCGGTGCGGTCTCTGCTCCCATGCTGGGCACCCGCTGGTATGCTGCGCAGGGTCAGGGAGCCTACATGGCTCGCCAGGGTGAAGTTCCCAGGGCCATCCACGTTTCAAGAGTGGATCGGATGGAAGATGCCTCTATGTCCTTGTCATCGCTGACTGGGTGGAAGGCCATAGGTTGCCGGGAGCGGCTTCTTGACCTGACCGACCGGATCTGGCGGCTGCGCGGATTCGGCGACTTCTGGCAGTACATGCTCCTGGCCCAGGGTGCCATCGACCTGGCGGCCGAACCGGAACTTGACCTCTATGACATGGGTGCCCTGGTCCCCATTGTGACCGAGGCCGGCGGCAACTTTACCGACCTAGCGGGCAATCCGGGTCCCTGGGGTGGCAATGGTCTTGCCAGTAACGGTCTTCTGCACAAGGAGGCCCTGGCGGCCTTGGGCGACTGACATATATGATATATGACATATAGAAGGAGGCTGGTGACCACATGTATTGCTGTGGTCACCAGCCTCCTTGGTTCTCAGGACCAAGTTCTCAAAACTGAACCCTGACCTCAGTCATCCATCATCCAACCATCAGTTGGGTTGAGGGGGAAAGGTCCGGTCAACGGTCAGGCCTGGAACTTGTTGCCGTAGGCATCGCCCTGGCTGGCGACGACCTCGGCCTGGCGGGCGATGGAGAGTTCCTCGTTGGTGGGGATGACGCAGACGGCGACCGTGCTGTCGGGGGTGGAGATGATTCGGGCCTCCTTGGACCGCTGGTCGTTCTTCTCCTGGTCCAGTTTCACACCGAAGGGCTCCAACTGCTCGATGACCCGGCGACGCACGATTTCATCATTCTCGCCAACGCCGGCCGTGAAGGTGATAGCGTCCAGGCCGCCCATCTGGGCCGTGTAGTTGCCGATGTAGCCGACGATGCGGTGGATGTAGATATCCAGGGCCAGCTTGGCGTCCTCGTCACCCTCGGCGATCAGCTTGTGGACCTCGCGCATGTCGCCATGGCCGGTCAGGCCGGTCATGCCGGAGCGCTTGTTGAA
>NZ_JBVPQK010000066.1:0-11828 GCF_058197115.1 Bifidobacterium sp. POST2/T3 (B1) | reverse complement strand
CTGGTCGCAGCCTTTGCAGCCCAGGTTGAAGCCAACGAGCACAAGGGACGCAACTGGCAGCGCCTTAATGCCTCCGGCATGGTCGGGACCGCCATAGTCGGGAAGATGCTGCACGGACTGCTGGCATCCCTCCTTACCGTCGCCATTTTCGAATCCGAATTCATACTCGTGGGTGTTCTGGTAGGAGGCTTCGACCCTGCGGAACTCGGTCCCTATCTTATGCGTGGCGTACCGATGACGTTGTCAGTGTGGGCCATTATGATTCTGACCCAGGCTATAGCTGCCGGAACCGAATCCTTTGCCTCAACCATGAGCATCATGTTTCTGCTCACTCTGGCAGGCTGTGCGCTGTCGGTTGCCGCACCGGCTTTGGCACTGCCTTATCCGCTGGCCCTGATCACCACTGCATCCGCAGCCCGTGACATGGGCAATATCGCGTCTACGGCCTCCATGGCGGCCTCGTGCATGACGGCAATCCTCTGGGTGCTGATCAGCCTCCTTATATTCCGGCACGAGGCCCGCAGAGCAGTCTAATTTTGATGCAGAGTCGATGAAGAGAGGATGCAGCACTTGTAAGGTCGCACATTTCAGTGTCTGACAGCATAATGGACTACCAGCAGTTACCAGGAAGAGGCTCGTCGATGAGGGCAGACAAGAAGACTCAAGGTTGGATTCAGTTATGGAACCGGCCATACACGGCCTTCGTGGCAGTCTTTCTCTGCGCCATCTACGAGACGATGATGCTGACCAGGCTGATTCTCGCCCCGGGCAGTGCCAATCGAACCCTTTACCAGATTTTGAAGTCTGACAGCTGGGGCTTGCCCCTGTTCGTGGTCATTATTTTTGTCGCACTTGTCACCCTATGCCTGCGCCGCCTATATCCTATGGCGACCCTACTGGTTTTCAGTGGCCTGCTTGCCCTGACTGCCGCAATCTATGGCTCAGGATGCACCTACCTGATCATTCCCTGGCTCGTCAACCTCTACGCCTGCGCTGTAGAAGCCAAAAGCATGGCATCATTGGCAGCTGGACTGTGTAGTTCCACCATTCTGGGTCTGCTCAGCATTGCACTCTCTGCCAACTGGCATCATGATGTCCACTTCACTGACCTTCTATATCCGACTGGTCTGGCATTCGCCCTGTGTCTGACAGCCGCCTTTTTCTCACGCTCAGCAAGGCAGTCACGCATGTCGGAGCAGGCGCTGAAGGAGGAGCGCTCGCATGCCCAGACCCTGGCCCGCGAGCGGGACCAAGCCATGTATCAGTCCAAGGTCGCCGCCGATTTGCACGACAGCCTGGGTCACGACTTGACCGCCATCATCGCCCTATCCGAGGGGATGGATCATGCCAGCGGTAAGCCGGAAATTGATGAGGCCATCTCGATGATCAACGACCTGGCACGACAGGGATTGGACGATACCAGAACAGCTGTAAAAACCCTGCAATCAAAGGCAGGACCTGAAAACGACCCAGCGCAGTCCATAGGGGAGGAGCATGGCTGGAATGACATCAAACCAATCCTCGACCACGTCCGTCATGCCGGCATCAGCACTGCCCTGACAGAGACAGGCCGTCGACCACAAGATCCCAGGCAGGCCAATCTTGCTTTCACTGTGACCAGGGAGGCGATCACCAACGCTCTCCGCCACGGACAAGGAGTCGATCGTATTGTGGTTTCCTGGGATCACGACAGCCAGGGCGGCACAAACATTACCGTTCGTGATGATGGCCAACTTTTGAACAACGATACTGACAACAACGGTGACAACGGTACAGGCCTTGCCAGGTTAAGAGCCGAATTGCAAGCTCATGGCGGCAGCTTCCATTCAGGTCCTGGTCCTGACGGTTGGATCTTGCAGGCTCGTATACCCTCGCTAGCTGCTACGGCAGCTGACAACACGGGTAAGGAGGAAAGTGCATGATCCGTGTCATGATCGTCGACGACCAGCGCCCGACCCGCATGGGACTGGCACTCATGGTCGCCAAGGATCCAACCTTACATGTCGTAGCACAGGCGGCCAACGGCCAAGAAGCTTTGGAAAAACTGGCCACAGCCACCGAAAATCAGCAACCCCTGCCTGATGTGATTCTGATGGATGTGCGAATGCCGGTCATGGACGGGCTGGATGCCACCAGCCGTATCAAAAAGCTCCACCCTGAAATGAGCATTCTTATTCTGACCACCTACGACGAGGACGACTATGCCTTCACAGCCTTAGGGGCAGGCGCCTCCGGCTTCTTGCTCAAGGATGTCAAGACAGCCGATCTGAATAGAGCCATCCATGCGGTGCATGCAGGCGATGCCATTCTTACGCCGCGCATCACTGCCGAAGTGATCAGGAGAGGAGTCCCAAAGACAAGAGCCAGTGATGAGTCTAAGGCTCGCGAAAAATTCGCCCAGCTGGGCAAACGCGAGCTTGAGGTCGCTTCGCTGGTCAGCCAAGGCCTGACGAATGCGGAGATTGCTGAGCATCTCCAGCTACAGCCTGACTCGGTCAAAAAGACCGTCAGCCGCATACTGGCAAAGATCAAGGTCAGGGACCGGATCAACATTGCCGTTCTCTGGTATCAGGCCAACATGACGAACCAGTAATCGTGTTGAATGCTAGCTCGCTCATCCGTGGATGGAAAAGAACCGCCTCTGACTGGAATTTCTACGTCTTAACTCTTATATTGGCGATAGAAGTCCGCCATTTGGTTCATCAACGGCACATCCAGCTCGAAGCCCTTCGACTTGTCGAAATGCTTGGCCGAATATGCGTTATAGCTTTCGTTAGAGGGCTTTTGACCCAGTCGTCTCATGTGTTCCTTGTATTCCTGGTCGAATTGCTTGCGGTATCGCACTGAGTCCTGTGAATAGTAGACATAGGCGTGCCCGCGATCCTGGTATTCACGGAACCGGAATCGTGGGTTGGACTGAAATTCCTCACGGAAGAGGTCATAACTATATCTGACCGGTACCACCTGATCGTCCCGGCTCTGAGTGATGAAAATTCCCGCCTTGGATTTCTTCAAGCCATCCAAAGCGGTATAGCCAGCAAACTTCCCGAACTTTACATGCTCATACAAGCTCACGCAGGGCATGATGAGCGAGACGGCAGGGCCAGCGATTTTTCTGCCGGGCTGACGCATCATATCGATCGAGCGATTGAACCCAAAACCATGACCGCGGCCTTGACCTCTGGGTGAAGGTTGAGAACAGCGCCGACCGCATAACCTCCCCAGCTCTGCCCGAACAGGAAAAGAGGAAGGCCCTTATATGATTGCTCACCCTCCACGAAACGAAGAGCTTGGTCAAGATCCTCGACCCCTTGAGGAAGGCCCCTGACGGACTTGCCAGCGCTTTCATCATTGCCGGTGGTGTCATAGGCGAAGACCAGGAAGCCCTGGGATGTGAGATAGTTGGCAACATCCATGTAGGTATTCTGTCCGCCGCCACCAAAGCCATGAGCGATGACCACGAGGCCCTCAGCCTTGTCCCCAGGCTGGTTCGAATTATTTCTTGAATACTGATATCCCGCCAGTTTCTTACCGTCCTTGGACCTGAAGACGCAACGCTTCATCCGCAAGCCGGGGAAGTCTGCGAGCGCATAACGCATCCATCCGGGAGTGTTATACCGTTTTCCGAAGGTGTCCTCATAGACCAAAATGGAAGCCCCCGGCAGAATGATTACCATGACAAGAACAAGTATTATTGCCAGGGCAAGAAGGACTCGCCTCCAATTGCGTTTGGGCTTTGTCCCGCCCGGTTTTTCGGACATTTCACTCCCTGATCGGCACCCCATTGTCTGTTTGTATAACTATAAACTTTACAGCTATGAAGCCAGGCCGACTAATTGGTATGCAATGCCGTAATCGGCTGTTTGTAAGTATTTGTCCTCCTATTCATATGGCAGAGGTAGTCAGAATCTTATTAGCCGATGATTGTTTGAGAATGGTTCCATTTGTATGGATTATCTACCACCGTGCAATGCAAACCAATGCAACGCAGACCAGCGTAATGAAATCAATAACGCTATTGAGTTTGACCTGAAGTGCCTTGGTCTGCAATAACTAGTCTTGCTCTAATCGGACACAAATACCATCCTGTATTGATCAATAAGAAATGAGCGGGCTGGGATAGTTCCAATCCACTCACTGCTTAGCTCTTAACTGCTTTGCACTTTTTCAACGCGCAAACGAGGAAACTACTCGCAACCGACAGATTAGAAGTCAGTAGCTCGTCTCGTCTTTATCCTGTAACCGCAAACGGAGGGAGTAGCTTTTGGATAGTTCGGCCCTCTTTGCGCTCAGCTGGCCTGCTGCTGGGTCAGATCATACACAGTGACGCCATCAACCGTAGCTGCGGTGTAGTGCTTGGCCACCCACTGTGAGTTTTGTGTGGCAGTGTCTGAACCTCCCATCTGATGACCGCCCATCTCACCAGCTATGTAGTAATGAATCTGCTTATCCTTCACGAACTGCTTGAACTGTTCCAAGCTTGGGTAGGGGTCGGAACCATTGAACCCGCCAATGGCCATAACCGGCTTTTTAGAGGCCAGCTGATAACCCGCCGCCTGCTGGGATCCTGTCGTGGCAGCAGCCCAGCGATGTGAGTCGGATGACTTTTCCAGCATGACGACGATTTTGGAACTGGACCGGCCTCCACCAAGTAGACTTCCTCCTTTCCTCCTTCCTCCTTCTGATCCGCCATGGAATCCAGATTTGCCCCTGCGCGGTGAACGCATGGAAGGCGCACCCGAAGAGCTGGTTTCCCCTTGTGGCCCTGAAGAATCCTGGCCCATGGGACCTGGTCCTTGAGAACCCATGCTGGGAGGCTGTTGGCTATTCGAACTACCACCGGGCATCTGGCCCTGCTTGCTCGGCTGTCCCTGCTGATCCATCGGGTCTTGACCCATTTGATATGAGCCCATGGGACCGCCGTCACCACCAGGCATACCTTGGTGTTGTATATTGCCAGGTGCCATGCCGCCTGCCTGGCCACCGCCAGGCCGACCGCCACCAGGAACATCCCCGGGCATACCACCTGGACCGCCACCCATATTCCCTGAGGTCAGGCCGGGTCCGGCCAGGACGATCGATCCCATGTGTCCTTGGGATACGGTGTACAGCGTCCATGCAGCAGGGCCAGTCATAAGCCCTATGGCTGAGAGAATGAGGGTTGCAAGAGCGAGTCGTCGTATTCGCAAGAGTCCAGCCAAAGCAAAACCGAGGGCGCCCATGAGACCGATTATGAGAATAGCCCACTTGAGCCAGGGGAGCCACTGGGAGCGACCTGCCAGGCTGAAATTCCAGAAGGCCGTGAAAACGATAAGAATTGGCGTGACGATCCTGGCCCAGAGCTTGTCCCGGGCGATCCACAGACTGAATGCGCCGATGGCCACCTTCGCAGCCAGGGCTGGAGCCAGTGCCACAGTGTAATACTGGTGGAAAATGCCGGTCATAAAGCTGAAAACGAGCCAGGTAACGATCAACCAACCTCCGAAAGCAATGACGCTGGCCCTGCGCACATCAGTACGGGCAGCTCTGCCGATAACTAGCAAGCTGATGACAATGCCCGCGAAAGCCAAAGGAGCCAGCCAGGAAATCTGCGTACCGAACTCGCCGCTGAACAGACGGTTAAGGCCAGTCTGGCCCCACTTGCAGCCACCACGACCGCCACCAGCCGGCATGCCGCCACCTTCATGGCCGTGGCCGGGTATGACGGATCCTTCTTCACTGCCGGTCAAGCGTCCGAAACCGTTGTAGCCAAAGGTGAGCTCAAGGAAGGAATTTCGCTGGGAGCCACCTATATAAGGTCTGTCGCTGGCTGGCACGATGACCGTCAGTAGCACCCACCAGCCAGCGGCGACGATCATGGAACAAATGGCAGCAAGTGAATCCAGGATGCGACGAACCATGCCTGTTGGCGAGGCTAGAAGAAAAGCCAGGGCAAAGCCAGGCAGTACGAGCAGCACCTGCAGTTGCTTGGCAAGGGAGCCGAATCCGATCAGAGCACCGGCCAGGACCATCCACCAGGTGCGCTTTCGATTGCCAGAAGGATGGTTGGCATACTCCAGGGATCTGAGGAGCGCGTGAGTGGCACCGGTCATCAATAGCACCATCAAGGCATCGGGGTTGTTGAAGCGGAACATAAGCGCGACTACCGGAGTGAGCATGAAAATGAAACCGGTGACGATGCCCGCCCAGTTGCCCCAATACCGTCGCACGGTGGCATAGAGCAGGTAGGTGGTCGCCACCCCCATCAGCGCTTCCGGCAGGAGGATGGCAAAGGAATTCAGACCAAGGATGCGCACGGAAAGCGCCATCAGCCAAGGGCTGCCGGCGGCTTGTCCACGGTGATGGCGTTCCCCGAGTCCAGGGACCCCCAGAGAAAGGCCTTCCAGCTGACCGAGCCTGCCTGGGCCGCAGCCGAATAAAACTCGTTGGTATATCCGGATGCCGTAAGGTTGATGAAGAATATTGCACAGGCCGCAAGCAGCATGGCTCCCAGTGCCACCCAGTCTCCACGAGTCCGTCGCGGCAGGATATACGCGCGGGAAGCGTGCTCATCAGCGACTGCATCTGTGCTTGTTGATCGTGGCGGATTGAAAGTCTGTGAATGCGGGGAGAAGCCATAGCTGCTATTAGAAGCCAATGAAGCGTTCATGATAGGTGAAGTTTGCTCTTTCTGTATGAGATTTCGGTAGCCGTCAGTCGTTTCAATTGCTGATCACCGCTCAATAAGAGGCAGTTTCTTTGCCTGAATTCTGCATACTTGAATGCGGATCCTTCTCTTCTGCAGGCAAGAGGGATCCACGCAACTCATGCTGGCGAATTTGTTTCCAGACAGCAGGGGAGTCCAGTTCAACGCGAAGCTCCTCGACAGCTCGGACCTCCATACCCTCCCTGACCCGGTGCATGCCTTCCAGATCCTTCTTTACCGTGTCTGGAATGTCGACCGTCGAGCCGGCATCCTCCACCCAACGAACAGGAAGCTCCAACATGGTCATTCCGGCCTGCTGGGCGCGCACAAGCAGCTCCGTATCGAAGAACCATTCGTTATCCTTCACATGAGGCAGCAGGGTATGTGCAGCCTGGGCAGTAATGGCCTTGAAACCGCATTGGGCATCATGAAAGGAGACCGCCAGATATGAGCGGAGCATGAGGTTGTAGGTGCGCGAAATGAATTCACGTTTGGGGGAGCGGGTGACCTGAGACTGCGGCATAAGACGCGAGCCAAAGGCGATGTCAGCTCCTCCCTGGAGCAGAGGAAGAATAAGGCTGCCCGTAGAGCCGATGTCGGTGGATAGATCCACATCCATATATGCGACGACTGCCGCCCTGGAGCTGAGCCAGGCCTGTTTCAGGGCGTACCCGCGACCTTTTCTCGCGAGGTGCAAGGCGCGTACCTGATTGGGACACCAGTCACACAAGGACATGGCTATCTGCCAACTGGCATCAGTGCTGGCGTTGTCCGCAATCACGACATTCCAGCTAAAAGGTGTCAGATCTCTGGCGTGACGATCCAGAAAGCTGCATAAGGTGGATACGGAGTCAGCCAACTGGGTCTCCTCGTTGTATACGGGAATGACAATATCGGCATCGACCGGCGCTGGATCGCCATGGTAGATAGGCGAATCATCTTCACCTGGTGGGATTTGCCTGTTGCCAGAAGAGCGCCTGTCGGGCACATAGGATTGTTTACTGATGTTTCTTTCGAGAATATTCGTTGTGTTCATGACTGACAGTAAACAACGGCTTCTTGGGATATTCCTCGAACTTGCCTTTATAAACTGATTGGACTCCTTAAAAAGAATCGTGAGAATTTCTCAATGCTTGCTGACATTGCTGCACCAAATAGCAACAGTCAATATCGTTTGTCGAGACCAATCAGCATAGTCTTGCTTAGCTGGTTGCAGGGATCGAACCAAGACCAATCTCTGTATTGCATTTAGGCAGAGGCCATGGTCATGTACATTTAAGCTGCATCTATAACATAAAGAAAATGAAGCAATGATTATATGAGCAACACATCCCATAGTTAAGCATTCTTGGATTTGCCTGTTTAGTACGCATAGATCAAATCCTGCAGAAACCGCAAACATCGCTATAGGTTGGCGCTTGTCCCCAGCTTGCTTCAATAGCGACTCGATTCCAAAGGCAACCAGGCTTTCCTCTGCTGATACAAAAACGACTGATTTCCTCAACAGGTACTCAAGTTCGGAGAAAACCAACAAGGTGAATTACAAGTAACAGAGGCATCCCTAACGACACGATAAGCAGGGTGGCATCCCAATAATCGCTTGCGTGATTATTATGACAAAACCGTGAGTTTGGCAATACTTGGTCTAATAATTATAGTCAAGCTTTCTGCGCAACAAGTTGATAGAAAGATCTTTTGCCGATATCCGTGAAGGGCTTTCTCTCAACAGCCTGGTTTCATAGCGGCCGTAAGACCGAAAATAACCTCGAGCCCCACTTCCAATGTCGCGGTAATAGACGTTAGGTAAACAACATAAAGATAAAGGATGTCAAATTCACTTGACGTAAAGTTTACTTTACATTATCCTGGTCCTCATTCAGGCGTCAGATCCTTAATTGAGTTCTGCAAAGGAGAAGCCATGAAGGACAAGAAGAGCAATGAATCAACTGTCGATGTGCAACCCAGATCGTTTGGCACTGTTCGTTTCGGTTCCCATTCGATGCCAGCGCTCGCAGCCGCCTTGATTCCAGGCTTGGTAAGCAGCATCACTATGGGAGTCATTCTGGCTGGCTTCATGCCACAGACCATCCCGTGGCTTATCAAGGCTCTAATAGTGACTATAGTATTTTCTCCCGTATCCGTGAGTCTTTGGTGGGTCATTTTGGTGGATCCCAATACCCTGCCTGGCGCTAATTCGCATGCAGAAGAGAACATAGAGAGCCACTGGTACGGAAGGGCCGAGCAACTTTCATACCATATTTTCATCGGTTTGGTGTCGGCCGGTTGCCTGCTGACCAGTTTGATGGGAGCCGATCAATGGGCCCTCATGCTGGTGTGCGTTCTGATAGCGATGCTCTTGATCCTTGCCCTGTCGTATGCATTTGTGAGGTTCGCCCATCATGAATAACCGCTTGGCAAAAATGCGAAAGGAGCGTGGCTGGTCTCAGGAGCAGCTATCAAAAAAGCTAGGAGTAAGTCGGCAAACGATAATTTCGATCGAAAAAGGCCATTTCGATCCCTCGCTCCCATTGGCCTTCCGCCTGGCGGACGTATTTGATTCAACCATCGAGAACATATTTCAACCCTGAACTCACTCCATTTCTTAAGCTGTGGCAGTGAAGCATAACTAAATAAAACGAACCGGAGTGCTTTTGCATAGTACTTATAAAAGTGCAATCACGAACGATAGACAATCACAACTTTGCCTTTGTCGCTAATGTCCCAGTACCATTCGAATGTACTTATAATCAGAATCCAAGCATTCTAACTAAACACTGCTTTTGCTATCTCACCGGTTCAGTTAGAACACAATTCCGAGTATGCCCCCTGCGTCTTTAGCAGCGAGGCTTGAATCACATTACTCCGCGTTCTCTAAAATACCGGCGACTCCCAAAAGAAAAGAGATCTGTTTCAGGCATGTGTATTGCTTTCCCAGCATATAGTTGACGGCAATTCCACTAGTTTCGTAGGGGAAGATCCGAGAAGGAATTGCCTTCAACTATTGCCTTCAACCTAATATTGTCATACAATTATATATCATACAAGAAGGGGAAATGTTGCTTGTAACATTGAGCCAGATCCATTTGTGCACCCCCGAATTCATGAAAAACAAAAAGAGCTTGATTCTGCCGACGTGATTCATGCATAGAAATCAGCCATTGGCTTTGACTTCTAGGGCAGGCTCTTAGAGATGTTGGCCATAAATCACAAGAGTCCAGCGGAAATTGGTCCTGGTAAATGGCTGATTTATCACGCAATGACACCGCCTTCCAATAAGACCTTGCACGAATTAAGAACTGATAGGAGATGATCATGGACCGAAAAGAGATCAATAATTACTCCAATGTAGACGACCATATGCTCGACAGCATGGCGGCAGAATACGAGAAGGGGAGCTGGCATGGTGAGGTAGGGCCGATCAAGGCCGGACGTCCTCACATATCAGATGAAGATCTGACAAGGATCTCGGTGCGGCTTCCACAATCGCTTCTCCGGACCATAGATCTCAAGGCTAAGTCGAAGAAGGAAAAGCGTTCCCAGTTCCTTCGGGACACCTTAAGCCACGCTCTCCAGGACTAAAACTCAACAGCATACCAAGACTGGCTGCCTGCAATGTTTTGAGAAAAATATCGGATATCAAAGAAAGGCGAATCTTAGTCAGCCATGAATATTGAAAAAATGTATGTCAATAAAATCGGTAAGGGCTATCCCATTATTATGCTTCATGGGTTTCCTTTAGACCATAACTCCTTAATGCCATTCGAATCATATTTTGATGAAGACAATAAATGGCAGAGGTACTATATAGATTTACCGGGTATGGGACAGAGCCGCGGTGCTGGAGTAATACAATCTGCCTCGGATGTTCTTCAATTTTTAATTCAGTATATTGAAGAAGAATTCAATGATCGTAAATTTGCTATCGTCGGCTATTCGTTTGGTGCTTTGTTGGCTACTGCATTGGCAGAACAATTTTCTGATCAAATAGAATCACTCTTTTTACTTGCACCAGAAACTGAGGCAGAAACAGCTAAACGAACCTTGCCTAAGAGAGCCGTTTATCATATGTCTAATTTGGATTCAAGAATTGATCAGGATGAACTCTTAGCATACAGAGCCACCGTAGTATCGGAGAGTCAGGATAACTTCAATCTATTTAAAAAGTATATACTTCCAGGGTTGAACTCTAACGAAGGCAATGAAATCGTCCGATATCTGTCTGAAAATCCTAAATTGGCAAAAGAGCCATCCGAATATTTAAAATCATATAAGGGTTCGATAGAAATCGTTGCAGGCCAAAATGACAATATGGCTGGATTTCAGGATGCTTTCTCTCTCTATTGCACTCTGCCGGAAGCGGAGTTTGTGTGTATATCAAAAGCGGGACATACTCTTCACCTTGACAGGCCAGAAATAATAAAGGAAATTTTTACCGATTGGCTCCGTAATTTGAACGCACGGGTTACACCTTGAAAGGAAAGATATTGTGCATGCGAAATATTGTCGTCTTTTGATTTGCCGTCGTCAAGCATGAAATGAAATATTTCAAATCTTTTATCACAACCTTCCGGAAGTCACAGAAGCAAATTCTTACGTAAGCAATTTAATCAATGACCAATCAACTTTTTGTTTAACACCAAAAATCCCGTGCAAAAATAGCTTTAATACAGAAAATGCCAATCAGCTTGGCCACACGGATGCTCCTATGGGCTAATTGGGAGTTTTTATAAACAGAATCCTAGAATACACTGACGGGCCAGAATAGGAAAACTCGTGACTTAGCGTATTTTAGTTCTATAAGCCTGCATGATTTAATTCGACACTTCTCACGAATAACAGTGAGTATTAACAGTGAATCATTGAAGCAAAATGAAAACACGCATGCATATATCTCGAAAGGAAAGGAAGCTGCGCAAGGGTTCTATAAAATGCAGCTAACGGTGACATTGACAAAGGTGATTCGCAGATTGAAGACTGCCACTTTCTATGTCATAACTTTTCGATCCCAGGCGAGATTACTCAGATAGATATGCGTGCTCTGCCCGATACGGAAGCAATCATAAACGGTTCTCCATAGGAGAGTCGCGACTTCAGCCCTTACCATCTATCAGTCCGATCAGCTTTCAGATCCGCAAGGGCCTAA
>NZ_JBVPQK010000065.1:0-12007 GCF_058197115.1 Bifidobacterium sp. POST2/T3 (B1) | reverse complement strand
ATTGCCGTGACCGTCCGGGAGAGTGACTGACCGATGGTGACGCCCGGCTATGTTCCTCGCCTCTGCAACGCCGCGCGTGTCCGCCCTGGATTCGTCAAGCGTTGCCTATTTTATTGGAGCCTGAACCAGATGCAACCCCGATAATCCGGGCGTGTCTGCATTAGTTAAGAGTTACTTGACCAGCAGTACAAAGGCATCCAGCCACATCGAGGATCGCGGATTCCCTTGTGACTTCACGCTGGCATAATGACGGTATGACCGTAAGAATCGAAGACGTGGCCCGCTTGTCCGGCGTCTCAACGGCCACGGTCTCACGGGCCCTACGGGGACTGCCCGGGGTGGGCGGGCGAACCCGGGAACTAGTCCTCCAGGCCGCCAAGACCCTGGGATACACCCCCTCCCCCACCGCCTCCTCTCTGGCGAGCGGACGGACCCATTCCATCGGATTGATCCAGCCGGACATGTCGCGGTGGTTCTTCAGCACTATCCTCGAATGCGCCGAACAGACCTTCCGCAAGGCGGGCTATGACGCCCTTGTCTACTCCCTGCCCGACTACCTTGGTCCCAAACGTCAACGGTTCAAGGCACGGGACCTGGTGGGGAAGGTGGACGCGGTCCTGGTCCTCTCACTCTTCTTCGACAAGCAGGAGGAGGCCGAACTGCGCTCCTTGGGTGTGCCGGCCGTCTTCGTCTCCGTTCGCCAGAAGGGCTACAGTCATGTAGGAATCGACGACGGGCAAGCTGCGGCACAGGCCTGCCGTCACTTGATTACGCTGGGCCACAAGACCATAGGCCACCTGTCAGGTCAAACCAATGACCTCTGCCCCTTCGCTCCCTCCCAGCGCAGACGGGATGGCTGGAAGCAGACCCTGACGCGCTTCAACCTCGAGTGCTCCGACAGCTTGGACGAAGCCGTGACCATCATGACGGCCTCCAACGGCTACCTGGCCACCAAACGCCTCCTGGACAGGCGTCCCGATATCACTGCCATCATGGCGTCCTCGGATGAGATGGCCATGGGGGCCATCCAAGCCATCCGCGAGCGCGGCCTGGCAGTGGGTCGAGACATCTCGGTCATCGGCATCGACGGGCACGACCTGGGCCGACCATTCGGACTGACTACGGTGGCCCAACCGGTACGCAAGCAGGGGGTGACAGCGGCCGAGGTCGCGCTGAAGGCCATCGAGGGCGACCTGGCACTGAAGACGATCATCTTCCCCACCAAACTGATAGAGCGGGCCACCGTCGGCCCCCCGCCCGCCGGTAGGATCCGCTGACCGGTGAACCTCCTTGGAGAGCTGTATCCAGAGGCCCTCGTTCACACCTGACGGGGATGACCATTGACGTTGAGGACCATAGACGGTCCTGACATGCGCTGCAAGCCCACACCTTCCGGCGTCACCGTCACCCTGATCGAGGTCCCCCTGATCAGAAGGGTGTATTCCAAAGAGGTCCACCCGTCCGGCAGACGGGGATCGATCCCTATGGCCGTTCCCCCCGTATCCCTCATTCCACCGAAGCCGCAGACCAAGGTCGACCAGACACCACCAGCGGCCGCCAGGTGGATGCCATCCTCGGTATTGTCATGAAGATTGAACACATCGGCGAAGAGGGACCGCCTGAAGTAGTCCATGGCCAGCTCCTTACGCCCCACCTCGGCAGCGAGAATCGACTGGGAGGCGGCCGAAAGGGTGGAATCTCCAGTGGTCAGCGGGTCGTAATAATCGAAGTCGGCCAACTTCTGCTCGGGGGTAAACCAGGAGCTGAGCAGAAAGAGGGCCAGGACCACGTCCGTCTGCTTAAGGACCTTGTGACCGTAGATGGCCAGGGGGTGGTAGTAGAGGAGCAGGGGGCGGGCCGGACAGTGTTCGAAGTCCCACTTGGGCCTGTTCATGAATTGGGCGTCCTGGGCATGAACCCCCTCCTGATTGGCGTAAGGCATGAACATAGCCTCGGCCATCCCCTTCCAGATCTTCAGGTCCTCATCACCGAATCCCAGGCGTTGACGGGCCTGGGCCAGGATCTCTCCGGTCTCGTCGGCCTCATCAAGCCTGTGGACGGCCTGTATGACGGCCATGAGGTTGAACCGAGCCATCTGGTTGGTATAGAGATTGTCATCCACCAAAGCCGTGTACTCGTCCGGCCCGGTCACGCTGTGTATGTGAAAACGTCCGTCCGACTGGTAGCTGCCCAGGGATGCCCACATACGTGCGGTCTCGACCAGTATGTCAATCCCCTCTCGACCCAGGTAGTCATCATCCCCGCTGACTAAAACATACTGCATGAGGGCGTAGGCTATGTCGGCATCAATGTGGTATTGGGCGGTGCCGGTGGGGAAGTAGGCCGACCCCTCTTCGCCGTTGATGGTCCTCCAGGGGAAAAGGGCCCCGTCCAGATTCATGATGGCAGCGCGCCTGCGCGCAGCCGGGAGCATCTCATGCCGATAGTGGAGGATGGCCCTGGCTCGTGCGGGGTCGGTGTAGGTCAGAAAGGGAAGGATGTAAATCTCTGTGTCCCAGAAGTAGTGACCGTCATATCCCGAACCACTCAATCCCTTGGCCCCCACTCCGTTCCTGACCTGGGCCGTGGCCTGGGCCAGCTGGAAAATCTCCCACCGGCTCACCTGCTGGATACGGCCACCGTCCCCGGCAGCCACCTGCACGTCCCCCCTTCGCCAGAAATCCTCCAGCCAGGAACGTTGCGCCCCCTCAAGACCGCCTGCCCCCCTATGACAGGCGCTGTCGAGATCCTCCAGGCAAGCCAGGACCATGCTCCTGGCATCCGACCCCTCCCGTGTGCGCACGACCAAGCCGCAATCGACCCCGACCGGGAGGATAGATGGGCTCCGGTAGGCGGCGTAGCGACGGACTGAGATCCTTCCGCCTGCAGGCACACGGAGGTGCCAGACATCCTCCGGGAGGGCGGAGGTCACCATGGACCTCGCACCTGGATCGCCGTCTGTACTTTCGACATACTGGCGGACGGCCAGGACTGCGGTCATCTGTGAGTTGTTGCAGCGGTAGACATGGCAGACAGGGCCCTCCTGGTCCCCGTCTGCGTCTTCCAGGACCTCGTGTATGCCGCAGCCGTCGACCAGGTTGGACTTCCGTGGATCGTTAGAAACCTGTCGACGGGGTGCGTTGCCGTTGATCCTGGCATCCACATCCACCGTCATTGTCCTGTCAGGTGATTCGATAATCAGAGTATAGAGGGCCAGATGGGGGTCGAAGAGGCAGACCATACGCTCCACCGTCACGAACAGGTCGGCCCCATCGTCGGTACGGTAACGCCGGACATAGGATGATATCCCCCGTCTGAAATCGACCTTTTGGCTGGCAGAGACCGGACTGCCCAGGGGGTAGCCCTCCAGGCTCAGGGAGAAATCGGAGGCATCGGGTACCCCCTGGATCACCTGGCCGACACGGGCGAACCCATAGGCGGTCTCAGGGTGCTTGATGGTGAAGGTGTCATGGAAGCCGCTCATGAAGGTCCCGCTACCCAGGTCCCGACTGGGGTCCCCGGCCCCCCTCACCCCGATGTTCCCGTTCGACACGGAAAAGAGGGTCGCACTGTTGGAATCCCCCTCCTTGTTCTCAATCAGTGCCCAGGGGTCCACAGGGTAGGTGGTCGGATCCAGGTCGGCCGGCCTTGCCAGATCGGCGCGGGCGGATCCGTCCTGAATCATCTCGACCAACTGGTCGACCACATGGTCGGCACCGGAGTCCAAGAGGGCCTGCCGACCGGCCCCCCGGTCCACACCGACAACCAGACCGAATCCCCCGGCCCGGCCGGCCGCCACCCCCGAAAGGGCATCCTCGACCACTACGGCCTCCTCTGGCCGAACCCCCAAGAGGTGTGCGGCAAAGGCATAGGTGTCGGGGGCTGGCTTCCCCTTGAGCCCCTCCCTGGCCCTGACGTTCCCGTCCACTATGACGTCGAAGAAGTTCCTGATGCCGGCTGCGCTGAGCACGGTATTGGCGTTGCGGGAGCTGGATACCACCGCCAGGCGCTTGCCTGTCCCCATCAGGTGACGCAGGACATCCACAGTGTCGGGGTAGGGCTCAATCCCCTCCTCATTCAGAAGACGCTCGAATATGGCGTTCTTGCGGTTGCCCAGCCCGCAGATGCTGCGGACCGTAGGTCCGTCCGCAGGATTCCCCTGCGGCAGGTCCACCCCCCTGCTGGCCAGGACCGCGGAAACTCCGTCATAGCGGGGCTTGCCATCGACATAATTAAAATAGTCCTGGTCCTCATAAGGGCTGACATCCTCCGGCAGGACCTGGTCGAACAGCTCTTTCCAGGCGGCCTTGTGCAGGCGAACCGTGGGAACCAGGACCCCGTCCAAATCGAAGAGAACAGCCAGACTCTGGACAATTTTCATGGTTGCGCATCCTACTCACTTGTTCTTGCGGATCAGATGAATCTGCCGGACTCCGAACAGGTTTTTTCAGCCCTTGACCGCCCCGGCCAGCATACCTCGGACGAAATAGCGTTGCAGGAATAGGAAGACGGCCACCGGGACGACCATGGCTATGAAGGCACCGGGTGCCAGAAGGTACCAGGCCGACCCGCGGGAACCGACCATGTCGGACAGGCGGGATGTCAGCGGGGCTGTCGCCGGGGTGTTTCCAGCGAAGGCCAGCGCCACCAGCAGGTCATTCCAGACCCAGAGGAACTGGAAAATGGCGAAGGATGCTATGGCAGGGACCATGAGGGGCAGGACCACCTTCAGGAAGATCTGCACATGGCTGGCTCCGTCGACCTTGGCCGCCTCGATCAGCTCCTTGGGTATATCCAGCATGAAGTTGTGCAGGAGGAAGATGGCCAGCGGAAGTCCGAACATGGTGTGCGACAGCCACAGGACCCAGAAGGTGTTGTTGAGCCCCCACTTCACATACTGGGAGAGCAGGGGAATCATGGTCACCTGGATGGGGACCACCTGGAGGGCGAAGACAGCAACGAAGAGGATGTTCTTGCCGGGGAACTCGCACCATGCGAAGGCATAGGCCGCCAGGAGCGCCAGGGTAATGGGGATAAGTACGCCGGGGATGGTGATGACGAAGGAGTTGACGAAGTAGGCGCCCAGGTTGTAGCCACCACCCAGCACCGACCTGTAGTTGCCCAGGCCGAAATCCTTCCAATGGGAGGGGCTCAGGCTGGTCCACCAGCCGGAGGTGGATATGGCCATCCTGTTGTCACGGAAACTGGTCACCAGGAGGCCGACGGTGGGGATGGTCCACAAGACGGCAATGATAATGGAGATGGCCGAGCTCCAGGGAGAGGACAGCTTGTTCCTGGTGCGGATCAGCGCCTTTTCATGGCGGGTCAGTTTCCTGCTCATCTCACATCCTGCGACTTTCTCATTTGGTGGACGTTGAACGCTATCAGGGGGATGACGACGATGAACATGATCACCGCCAGGGCGGCCCCCAGACCTGTGTTCTGGTACTGGAAGGACTGTGTGTAGAACTCGTTGGCTATCACCGAGGTCCCGTAGTTGCCGGCCGTCATGGTCCTGACCACGTCGAAGGCCTTGAGCCCGGCCATGGCCACGGTGGTCAGAACGACCACTATGGAGGGCCTGATCATGGGGACAGTCACATAGAAGAACTGCTGACGGGCATCGACTCCGTCCAGACGGGCTGCCTCGGTCAAGTCGTCAGGAATGGCCTTGATGGCCGCCGACAGGACGGTCATGGCATACCCGGCCTCAATCCAGATCATGACGAATATGAGGAGGAAGGTGTTTAGCGGTGAGGACATCAGCCACTGCGGGGCCGAGGCCGTCTTGTTGCCGAAGAGGTGGGCCAGACCGGTATAGACGGCGGACAGGAGTCCCACGCGCTGGTCATAGACGAACTTCCAGATGATGGAGGCCCCTACCATGGATATGGCCATGGGCAGGAAGATCAGGGACTTGGCCAGCTTCTCGAACCGGGTCCTGTCCACCAGGACAGCGTAGAGCAGGCCGATGGCCGTAGAGCACAAGGGAACCAGAACAGTCCACAGGATCGTGTTGATCAGAACCTGGACGAACTGAGGCTCGGAGAATATCTTCACGTAATTGGCGAACCCCACCGCCTCGTTGCCGTCACGCCCGTAGAAGGAGTCACGGAAAGTGACGATTGTGGGGTAGAGCAGGCCGAAACATACCAGGGCCACCGAGGGCAGGAGGAACATGACCGCCACTCCCCAGGAGGGCATCCGCTTGGGCAGGTTGGTCAGGAAGAGGATCAACGCCATGACGCCGACGAAGATGAGGATGGCCAGAAGCATGGCCAGGAGTTTGGACAGGTTGCTATCCGGATGCAGAATGAAATCCATGGTTGTAAGATGCCTTTCTCAGGCCACCCCCTCCACAGCCGGAGCTGGTGGAGGGGGTGTGCACTCTTTACCGTGCGTCGGGGTGGCACAGGGCCTGACTATGACTTATGGAGCTGTGGGCCTTGAAGCGTCCCGAGGGAACACGAACTCACTTGACGTCGCTGGGCCAGGATTCCTCGACTGCGTCGAGCACCTGCTGCTCGGACTTGTTCTGGGCGAAGTAGGCTATCATCTGCTTCCAGAAGGAGCCCGTACCCACTTCGGCAGGCATCATGTCTGAGGCGTCGAAACGGAAGGTGGTCCCCTCGGCAGTCAGAGACTCATAAGCCAGCTTGTCGATGGGCTTGAGATTCTTCTCGTCCAGTCCGGTGTTGGCCGTAATCCAGCCCGTCATGGCCTTGGCGCGTGCGTTGGCGTATTCGGGCGATGAGAGGAACTCTTCGAACTTCTGCACCTCGGGCTTGTCGGAGAAGGCGATGGCGAAGTCACCCCCGCCAATCATGCTCTTATGCTGGGCATCCTTGCTGGGCATGGGGAAGGCCCAGACATCCCCGTCCTTGGCGATCTTGATATCGGGGTTGGCTGTCTGGTAATTGCTCTGATAGAAAAGAGCCATGTGCATGAGGTAGCCCTTGCCATCCACCAAAGGGGTGCCGGCATCCTGCCACGCGGTAGAGGCTATGGACTGGATGTCGCCGAAACCACCGTTGACGTAGGCCGGATCCTTCAGGATCTTGCCGATTTCCTTGAAAGCGGCCAGAATCTTGGGATCGTTGAAGGGGATCGTGTGGTCGACCCACTTGTTGTAGGTGTCGGCATCGGTAAACCGCAAAACGGCATCCTCCAGCCAATCGGTGCCGGGCCAACCGGAGTCGGCTCCGCCCTCCAGACCCACGGACCAGGGCTTGACCGATGCATCCCCCTTGTTGTCATCGGCGATCTTCTTGGTCAGGTCCATCATCTCGTCCCAGGTGGTCGGGACCTTGTAGCCCTTTTCCTTGAAGGCCTTGGGCGAGTACCAGATGAAGGACTTGGCATTGGCATCCACCGGGATGGAGACCAGCTTGCCATCCAGGGTGGAGTAATCCTGCCAATCCTTGGAGTAGTACTTCTTCACATTCGCAGCAGCCTTGGCGGGGACATCCTTGACCTTGCCCGTGGCCACCATGTTCTTGATCATTCCCAGCTGAGGCATGATGGCCACATCCGGAGCGGAACCGGCCTTGACGCGGACTGGGAGCTGTGCGGCCATGTCACGCGAACCTTCGTGCTCCACCTTAGCTCCGGTACAGTTGGCGAATTCATTGAAAGCCTTGACCGTAGCATCCCCCTCCTGGTCGATCCAGGGGGTGTAGGTGGAGATCTTCTTGCCGCTCAGGTCACCATACTTCTTGTAGGCAGTGCAACTGGCCGAATCGGCTTTCTTCGAACCATCGCCGGAGCCGTTGCCTGAGCCGCAGCCGGCCATGCCGAATAAGGTGGCTGAACTAACCACCAGGGCCAGCCCCTTCATTAACGTTGTCCTTCTCATACTTCTCCCACTACGTTGTGTTCGTGAACGTATACAGACAGCTCCTATATTCAGGACCCACCATCCGTATGACAGTTCCTTCAGCGTCTTTGCACATTATTTCCGTACGGGTTCGCGACCCCGGCCGGACGCTTCCATGCGCATTTCTCAGTATAAGTACAAATATAGGTCATTGCAAGCGCTTACTCTGTTCTGTTGATTGGAAACGCACCGGATTACGGTAGGGCGGGAACAGCCGGGAACCTCGCAACCATGAGTGCAATGGCAAGGTCAGGATAAAGAGAAACCCGACGGCAAGGAACCGTCGGGTTGAGAGAGAAGAAGGGATTCAGTTATGAGGCCCAGGGAGGAGCCCCGCCGGTCATCACTCCAACCGGCACGATTTATACAACCATGGCTTTCTGCAAGTCTGGGTGGGATAAGCTCAAAGTTTCCTGTGAATCCTGTGCCCCTGTATGCACCTGGTCTTCCTGCCGTAGGTCCGGTCAGGGCCCGGGAAAGGCGGCCAGGAATCCAGAAAGGCACAGTGGGGGGGGGGGGTCAGCCTTCCTCAGATCCGTTTTCCGCAGTCTTCAATTTGGTCTGCTCGGCCTCGAAGCGTGCCTTCTCCTTAGCCTTGCGCTCGTCCGACTGGGCCTGGAACCGATCCAGCTCCTCCTGCACGGCCTCCTTGGGGATTTTGGCGAAGATGGGGGCGGGTCTGGCGATCAGGGCCCCCTCCTTTACAGGCTCGCTACTCCAGGGGTGCACATTGACGCCCAGCTGATAGGTGCCAGTGATGATCGGGTAAGAGAAGCCGGGCTTGTCCAGGTCCTGGACCTCCTCCAGATGGGGCAAAGGGGAGAAGGTCCCCTCACCTCCCATGGTTTCGTAGACCTTCTGGGCCGAGTGTGGCAGGAAGGGGGCCAGAAGGGTGTTGGCGTCGCAGACAGCCTGGGCGGCGGTGTGGAGGACGGTGGCCAGGCGGTCCTGGTCCTCCTTGATTTTCCATGGTTCCTGTGCCGATAGGTACTTGTTGATATCGCTGACCAGGGCCATAGCCTCACCCAGAGCGGCCTTCTGGCGCTGGCGCTCGATCAGGGATCCCACAGTGTCGAAGGCCGACCGGGACTCCTCCAGGAGAGTCCGGTCCTCTTCAGTCAGCCAGCCTTCTTCAATGTGAGGGATCTGACCGAAATCCTTGTTGAGCAGGTTGGCAACGCGATTGACCAGGTTGCCCCAGGAGGCGGCCAGCTCCTCGTTGTTGTGCCGGACGAACTCCGCCCAGGTGAAGTCCGAGTCCGAAGTCTCCGGCCCGGCAATGGAAATGTAGTAGCGAACTGCATCGACCGGGTAACGTGCCAGGATGTCCTTGACGTAGATGACGATGCCTCGGGAGGAGCTGAACTTCTTGCCCTCCATGGTCATGAACTCGCTGGCCACCACCTGCTCAGGCAGGTTGAGCTCGCCGTAGGGCCCCGGCTCTCCTCCCTTGGATCCCTGGCCGTTGTAAGCCAGAATCTCCGAGGGCCAGATCTGCGAGTGGAAGGTGATGTTGTCCTTGCCCATGAAGTAGTAGCCCAGGGCCTTGGGGTCATTCCACCACTTGCGCCAGGCCTCGGGGTCGCCCTGACGGCGGGCCCATTCGATGGATGCCGACAGGTAGCCGATGACGGCGTCGAACCAGACGTAGAGCTTCTTGTTGGGGTCGTCGACCCACCCGTCCACCGGCACGGGAATACCCCAGTCGATGTCGCGTGTGATGGCCCGCGGCTTGACCTCCTTGAAGAGCCCCAGGGAGAAATTGAGCACGTTGCTGCGCCAGCCCTTGCGGGTCTTCAACCAAGCCAGGTTGGCCTCGGCCAGGGCAGGAAGATCCAGGAAGAAGTGCTTGGACTCCTCAAAACGGGGCGTCTCCCCATTGATCTTGGACACAGGGTTGATCAGTTCGTCCGGATCCAGCTCGTTGCCACAGTTGTCGCACTGGTCGCCGCGAGCGCCATCGGCACCACAGATGGGGCAGGTCCCCTCAATATAGCGGTCCGGCAGGGTTCGTCCGGTGGAAGGCGAGATAGCCACCTTCTGTTGACCCTCATAGATGTAGCCATTGGCCCGGCACTGGCGGAAAAGCTCCTGCACCACCTTCTCGTGATTGCCGGTCGTGGTCCTGGTGAAGAGGTCATAGCTGAGTCCCAGATCGCACAGGTCCTTGACGATGACCCGGTTGTAGCGGTCGGCAATCTCTTGGGGACCTACTCCTTCAGCATCAGCCTCCACCAGGATGGGAGTGCCGTGCTCGTCGGTCCCAGAAACCATAAGGACATCATTGCCCTTCATGCGTTCGTAGCGTGCATAGACATCCGAAGGGACGCCGAACCCAGCGACGTGGCCGATGTGACGGGGCCCATTTGCATAGGGCCAGGCGACGGAAACAAGGATATGACTCATACCAGCAAGATTATCGGCTTAGGCCTACAATCCCCCGCCTCATCCACAAGACTGCCGGCTGTCAAGCAGATTATCCACAAGTTCACAAATTTAGGCCTCCTTCAGGCAAGCCCGGATACGGCCCTTTACAGTCGAACCATGAATCGAGAACACGTCCTCGGGGGAGCGACGTGGGCGCCTGCCACTACCCTTGGCGCCAGCCGCACCCTTAGAGCTACAACCAAGCCGCCAGGCCGGGCACCGCTCGTCGACACCGCTCAGCAGTGTTTCGGGCCACGATACGGAACAGGCCCAACGCGCACCCGTGGCCGTCCGCCTACGACCGAATTCGGAACCCCGGTTCCTGAGCCCAAACCGCTGCCCAGTCTGATTCAGATCGGAGATCTGCCAGGTCCGCTCAGCCTCAGCCTGCTGGTGAACGAGGGAATCGTGACCTGCCTGGACCGATCCTGTTGCTACCTGAACGAACAGGCGGAGGGACTCTACGGTCGCGCCTCGATCGTCATGTCCATGGTCCCTTACGGTGCAGCAGCATGCGGCGGACTGGCGCTCTGGGTATGGATCAACGGCCATTTCCCCGATGCTCTGGACATCATCTCCAACTCACACTTCCGCACGCCGGTTTACAGCAGGCCCCTTCGCCCCCATCAGCGACAGCTGGATGCCCGTTATCTGATGAAGCTTGGGCGGCTCTGGGTGACTTCGCCGCTCTGGACGGCCTGTGATTTGGCCTGCGAGCCCACGGGCCAATGCAACGGTGAGGACATCATGGCGGTTCTCCATGAGCTCATGGAGCGGTATCATGTCAGCTGCGGATCCTGCGAGGCGCTTCTGTCCTCCAACCCCCGATGGCCTGGCCACGCTCAAGGACTGGATACCATAAGACGGCTCAAGGCGATCCTATGAATAAGGCGATGAGGGACGGCCGACGTAGTCATGGCCATCATCGGCACCAGGATAGGATCAGACACCGTCGTGAATCCTCCGCTACTGAACGCATGACCCGGCTCATGACTGTCACCAGCAGCCGGTCGCACCCCTCAACGGAAGACGATTGGAGTCAAGACGAACCCAATAGCCTCGAACCAATGGCCGAGGGGCGGGCCCCACCTCCAGAGCCTCCCTTGGTGCCAACGGCACTGATGGCCACAGACCCCGAGACCGACCCGAGCATCCTCTGGACCATCGCCCGAGAAGAGCCCCGGCTGCGCCGGTGGCTAGTGGCCAATCCCGCCGCTTCGCCGGCACTGCTGGAAACCGTCTCACAGCTGGGTGGGCCCGGTGTGCGCAGGGCGCTCGAGGTGCTGCTGGATGAAGAGGACGGGAATCAGTCCTCCTTATCCTCTTCAACGGCCAAGGCATAGATCCGCTTGCGATTAGGCAGGCTGCCATCGGCCAAGGGATGCTCGGCAGCCACCCGGGCGATAGCCTCCTTGAGCCGCAGATCCTCGGATCTGGCCAGTTCGCGTGCCAGGTCTGCCAACTGCCGATCATCCATGGCCTCAGGGTCGTTGCGCCTGGCCTCCAAAGCAGAAGCACCAGCCACGACCAGGACCATCTCCCCCCTGGGGGGATCCTCCTGGAGGGAGTGCACAATGTCGCCGACGGTACCTCGCCGGATCTGCTCATGCTCCTTGGTCAGCTCCCTGCAGAGGGCCATGAGCCGGTCGGAGCCGAAGACCTCCTGAAGGTCCTGCATAGCCTGATCAATGCGGTGGGGTGTCT